>JBEKNM010000155.1:0-8947 GCA_049522835.1 Mycobacterium sp. | reverse complement strand
GATGCAGATTGTCGCGGCTTTGGCGATCACCACAGTGGGGGGCTACGCGGGACACCGTGCCGCGCACGAGGTTCCGCTGTTGTGGCGGTTCCACCGCGTGCACCACAGCGTGCGCGAGATGGACTGGCTGGCGGCCAATCATTTGCACCCGTTGGACCAGATATTCGTCCGTTCCGCCGCGGTGCTACCGCTGTACGCACTGGGCTTCGGCCGCCTCAGTTTGGGCGCTTTCGTCGTCCTGACTACGCTGCAAGCGATTTTCGTCCACGCCAACGTGCGACTGACGTTCGGACCACTGAGATGGCTGATCGCCACCCCGCAGTTCCACCACTGGCATCACGCACGTGAACCCGAGGCCTACAACTCCAACTATGCCGGGGAGTTCCCGCTCGTGGACGCGCTGTTCGGGACTCTCTACCTACCGGCCCACCGATGGCCTGCACAGTACGGCATCGACGACACCGAACCCGCGGGTTACTTGCGTCAACTCGTGTGGCCGCTACGCGCGGCTCAGGTTTCGCGAGCCTGACGGCCGCCGGGAACTACAGGTCCCCGGCATCGATGGCTTCCTTGACCTCTTGCGCATGGGCAACTTGCCCAGAGGTGTAACCGATGAACAGCGCGGCACAGCCGACCAGGATGGCCGCTCCGGCGATCCACAGCAGGCCGTAGGTGTAGCCGTGGTCAAGCGCATGCAACTGGGCGTCGTTCATGAACTTCACCGGGCCGTTGGTGCCGCCCAGGTACAGCGTTCGCGAGGTGATCACGGCCTGGATGACGGCCAGCACGAGCGGGCCGCCGAGGCTTTGCAGCATCAGCGTGATCGCCGATACCGGGCCGATCTGGTCGAAACCCACACCGGCGATCGCCGCCAGCGTCAGCGGGACGAACACGATGCCGATGCCGATGCTGCCGACGACGATGGGCACCACCAGGTTGGGGAAGTAGGGGGCGCCGCGGTGCATGAACGCCGAGCCGTACAGCATCGCCCCCAGCAGCAGCCATCCCCCGCCGATGGTCAACACCCGCGGTGAAAACCGCGACACCAGCTGTGAGGAGATACCCAGGCCGATTCCCATCGCGATGACGAACGGGATGAAGCCGACGCCCGCGCGCAGCGCGCTGTAACCCAGGATGTCCTGCACGTACAGGCCGATAGACACGGTGAGGCTGAACATGACGCCGCCGGCCAGGAAGATCGCGATGAACGTGACCAGTCGGTTGCGGTCGCGGAACAGCGCGAATGGGATGACGGGGTTTTCGGCGGTGCGTTCCACAATGGCGAACGCGACAGCGGCGGCCAGGGCGACCACACCCGATCCGATGGTGGTGACTGAGATCCAGCCCTTTTCCGGACCCATCGAGAAGGCGAAAACGGCAGCCGTGCAAGCCAGCGTGGCCAGCATGGCCCCGGTAGCGTCGAGCTTCATCCGCTCTCTGTTGGTTTCCCGCAGCGCGGTGCGGGCCAGGTAGATCATCACCAGCCCGATCGGGACGTTCACCATGAACGCCAGCCGCCACGAGACCTCGGTCAGTGCCCCGCCGACGACCAGGCCCATCACCGAGCCGACTGCGGTCATCGCGGCGAACACCGCCGTCGCTGCGTTGCGCGCCGGCCCCTTGGGGAAGGTTGTTGCGACCAGCGCGAGACCGGTCGGCGATGCAATGGCCGACCCAATGCCCTGCGAGAGCCGGGCGATGACCAACGTGACTTCGTCCCAGGCCACGGCGCACAGCACTGACGAGATGGTGAACAGAGCCACACCGACGATGAAGGTGCGCTTGCGCCCGATGGTGTCGCCGAGGCGGCCCCCGAGCAGCATCAGCCCGCCGAATGTGAGCACGTATGCGGTGATCACCCAGCTACGGCCGGCGTCGGACAAGCTCAGCTCGTTTTGAATCTTAGGAAGCGCGACGATGGCGACTGTGCTGTCCATGGTCGCCAGTAGCTGCATACCACCGATCGCGATGACCGCTGCGATGAAGCGACGAGAGGGCAGCCACGTGGGGTAATACCTGCCGGTACGGGCTGAGGCGGTCTCCGCCGGGCGGGTCGTGCGCGCCGGGGCTGGACGATCTGGGCCTGCAGCAGTCCAGTTGTGGACCGCCTGCCCTGAGTCGTTGAGGGCCGTCATAGGGGGTTACCTTACAGTAATCTTAAGAATTGTTTAAACGCCGAACGCCGCAACAGCACCGATGACGATGATCGCGGGAGGTCGGATACCTTCCGCGCGGATCTTTTCTGGCGTGTCGACGAGGGTAGCCCGCAGGGTCCGTTGCGCCGCCGTCGTTCCGTCTTGAACCACCAGGACTGGCGTATCCGCAGGTCGGCCGCCATTTAGTAGAACATCGACGAACATTTCGATGCGTTCGACCGCCATCAGCAAAACAATGGTGCCAGACATTGCAGCAAGTGCGTTCCAATTCACTAACGATTCGGGATCATCGGGCGCGATATGCCCGCTGACCACTACAAACTCGTGATTTATGGCCCGATGAGTGACCGGAACGCCCGCCATGGCGGGCACAGCTATTGCGCTCGTCACCCCTGGCACGACGGTCACCGGAATTCCGGCGTCCGCGCATGCTAAGACTTCCTCGTAACCGCGGGCGAACACGAAGGGGTCCCCGCCTTTGAGGCGCACCACAAAGCTGCCGGATCGGGCCCGTTCGATCATGACCTCGTTGATTGCGTCTTGGGCCATGGCCCGCCCGTAGGGGATCTTGGCAGCGTCGATGACTTCCACATGCGGCGGCAGCTCGGCAAGCAGCTCAGGCGGGGCCAGGCGGTCTGCGACCACGACATCGGCCTGGGCTAGCAGGCGGCGGCCGCGGACGGTGATCAGCTCAGGGTCACCGGGGCCGCCGCCGATCAGCGCTACTCCGCCACGTACGACGTCGGCGGAGCTTGCAGAGTCTTCCAGGGTGATGATGCCCTTTTGCAACGCCTCCCGGATGGCGGACCGGATAGCCGCCGACCGGCGGTGCTCACCGCCGGCCAGCACACCTACCGACAACCCCGCGTAACTGAAGGTCGCCGGGGTAACCGCGGTCCCTTCAACAGCAATGTCGGCGCGGACGCAAAAAATTCGGCGGCGATCGGCCTCGTCGACGACGGCCGCGTTCACCTGTGCGTCGTCGGTGGCCGCAATCGCATACCAGGCTCCGTCGAGGTCGCCGTCGCCGTAGTCCCGCACTGAAAGGGTGATTCCGTTCATCGCCTCGACGGCGCGGGTGACTGTGCGTGAGATGACGTGCACGTCTGCGCCGCTGGCGATCAGCAGAGGCAGCCGGCGCTGGGCGACAGTCCCCCCGCCGACCACGACGACCTTCTTGCCGGCCAGCCGCAATCCGACCAGGTAGGCGCTCTCGGTCACTGCGCCGAGCTTAGTGGTGGCTCTAACACTGACGCGTTGGCACCGCGGATGTAACGCCGCGGCGAGTTTCTGTCGGATTCTTCACCGCGACGTTTCGCTCGCGGACTGATGTCAGACCCCGCTGCGCGCGGCGGCGTGTGCAACGAAGCGCGCCACAGCGCCTGGCGTCGCAGCCGGATGGGTGTGCAGGTAGGACGCGTGCACACCGGCATGCACGACGCCGTCTCGCACGGTATCCACCTCGTGGTCCATGTCGCTGCCGCGGTACACCCATGCCGGCTGGTAACCGTCGGTGAATGTGACTGCGGTTCGGTGGAATTCGTGACCAACTACCCGCTGGCCCACTGAATACAGCGGCGAATCGGTCACGGCGACGGCCTCGCGATACGCCAACACGAGGTGCGCGGTGAACCGGGCCGATCCGGCCAACACTCCGCACATCGGGTGTCCGTCGAGTTCTGACATCAAATAGATCAGCCCGGCGCATTCGGCATGTATCGGCGCGCCGGCGGCGGCCAATTCGTTGATCTGTCGGCGCACGACATCGTTGGCGGAGAGCTCCGAGGTGAATTGTTCGGGAAAGCCGCCGGGCAGCAGCACCGCGCCCGTGCCGTCCGGCAAGGGGTCGATGAGCGGGTCGAATTCGACTACTTCAGCACCGGCGGCCCGCAGCAGCTCGGCGTGTTCGGCATAGCCAAAGCTGAATGCCTTTCCGGCTGCCATCGCAACAGTGGGAGCAACAGTTGGAGCAACAGTGGGAGCAACAGTGGCATGGCCGGCTGGTGTGTCCCCCACTGCCGCCGCCGGATCCCACGCTCGGTCAGCGGCGTGGCTCCCGGCGGCCGCGACCACTGCGATCAGGTCGACATGACGAGCGACCAGGGTAGTCATCGCCTCGACCGCAGCCCGCGCACGACGGCCATACTCGACAGCAGTGACAAGGCCCAGATGCCTTGACGGTAGCTCTAATTCAGCCGCGCGCGGGATTGCGCCCAGCACCGGGACACCAGTTTGCTCGCACGCCTGCCGCAGAACTTCCTCGTGCCTGGCCGACCCGACCCGGTTGAGAATCACACCGGCGACCCGAGTGGCGGTGTCGAAGGTCGAAAAGCCTTGCAATAGTGCGGCAATGCTGTGGCTCTGGCCGCGCGCGTCGACCACGAGGATCACCGGGGCACCTAGTAGGCCGGCGACATGCGCGCTGGATCCGGCAGCGGGAGTGGTTGCGACAGGCCCGATGCGCCCGTCGAACAGTCCCATCACACCTTCGATCACGGCGATGTCGGCGCCGCCTGCGCCATGGGCGAATAGCGGGCCGATAAGCTGCTCCCCCACCAATACCGGGTCGAGGTTACGGCCGGGGCGCCGGGCAGCCAGAGCGTGGTAGGCGGGGTCGATGAAGTCCGGGCCCACCTTGAACGGTGCGACGGTGTGGCCGGCTTGACGCAGAGCTCCGATCAAACCCGTTGCAACGGTCGTTTTCCCGCTTCCCGACGCGGGGGCGGCGACCACCACCGCGGGTACGCTCACCACTCGATGCCCTTCTGCCCCTTGCGTCCTTCGTCCATCGGGTGCTTGACCTTGGTCATTTCGGTGACCAGATCGGCGGCCTCGACCAACCGCGGCGGGGCATCGCGTCCGGTAATCACCACATGCTGGTGGCCCGGCCGCGCCAATAAGATGTCCACCACGTCATCAACGTCGACCCAGCCCCACTTCAGCGGGTAGGTGAACTCGTCCAGCACATAGAAGTCGTGACTTTGGGCGGCCAGCCGTCGCGAGATCTCTGCCCAGCCGTCCGCCGCTGCCGCCGCGTGATCGACGTCGCTGCCGGCCTTACGCGACTTGCGCGTCCAAGACCAGCCCGCACCCATTTTGTGCCATTCAACCGCTCCGCCGACCCCGTGTCGATCGTGCAACTGGCCAAGTTGGTGAAAGGCAGCCTCCTCGCCCACTTTCCACTTTGCGCTCTTGACGAACTGGAACACCGCGACGTCGAGTCCGACGTTCCACGCGCGCAACGCCATTCCGAACGCGGCTGTCGACTTCCCCTTGCCTGCACCGGTGTGCACCGCAAGCACTGGCGTGTTGCGCCGCGCCCGGGTGGTCAGGCCGTCGTCGGGGACTTGAAGCGGACTGCCCTGTGGCATCAGCGCTTCCCCTTCCCGTATTGGTCCTGGCTCAGGCCACGCGCCGAACGGCCCGGGTCAGATAGTCCGCATGCAGTTGTTCCAGCCTTACGGTTGGCGCGCCCAGCTGGCGGGCCAGCTGGCCGGCCAGCCCCAGCCGTACATATGAGGTCTCGCAGTCAACGACCACTGCGGCAACACCTTCGGCGACCAGCCGCGCCGCCGCGGTTCGGCTGCGGCCCAACGGGTCCGGCCCGGCGGTGGCCCGGCCATCTGTCAGCACCACCACCAGTGGGCGCCGAGCCTTATCCCGCACCCTCTCCCGGATCACCAGCTCGCGCGCGGCCAACAGACCTTCAGCGAGGGGGGTCTTTCCGCCGGTGTCAAACCGGGTCAGCCGCTGGCCGGCGATGTACGCCGACGATGTCGGCGGAAGCAGCAGCCTCGCCTCTTGCCGGCGGAATGTGATCACGGCGACCTTGTCACGCCGCTGGTAAGCGTCCCGCAGTAGCGACAAGGTGGCGCCGCTCACCGCGGCCATGCGATCCCGGGCGGCCATCGAACCGGACGCGTCGACGACGAAGATCACCAGGTTGCCCTCGCGTCCCTCGCGGACAGCCCGCCGCACATCGTCGGGCTGCGGCCGCAACCTACCGGGTCCGGAATTCTCGGCGGCGGCGAGAAGGGTGGCAAACAGGTGCAGTCCATGAGCGCCGGCTTCGTCGCCGTCGGTGGCCGTCACCACGCGACCGGAGGTATTGCAGGCTCGCGACCGTCGTCCCGGCGCGCCCTCGCCGACCCCCGGGATGGTTAGCGCGCGAGTACGGAAGACCGCCGACGGCGGCGCGCTGGGTTTCGGTGACGATCGCGAGGGCGGCGAAGCCGGACGCTGCGGGTCGTCGCCCATCGAGTTCGGTGACGATCGCGAGGGCGGCGAAGCCGGACGCTGCGGGTCGTCGCCCGTCGAGTTCGGCGGCTGAGGACCCGCCGATTTTGATGGTGAGTGTGAGTTCTGTTGTGGTGGATCATGTTCCGCGTCAGCGGGCTGACCTCCGCTTGGAGGGTCGGGATCCGGTTCCTGATCAGCACCGGCCCGCTCCAGGGCCGCGTCCAACTGGTCGCGGTCAATGCCGGGATCGTCGAAGGGATCGCGGCGGCGCCGATGCGGCAACGCCAGTTCGGCGGCCACCCGGATGTCCTGCTCCTCGACGGTGTTCGCGCCGCGCCACGCGGCGTGCGCGGCGGCGGTCCGAGCCACCACCAAATCGGCCCGCATGCCGTCCACGTCGAACGCCGCGCACAGCGCCGCGATGCGCCGTACTTCGTTGTCTGGCAACACCACATCGTCAACAAGTGCCCGTGCCTGTTTTATCCGGCGGGCCAGCTCGGCGTCGGCGTCGGCGTAGCGCTCCGCAAACTCGTCCGGGTCCGCCTCATAGGCCATCCGCCGTCGGATGACCTGCACGCGCACGTCGACGTCACGCGACGCGTGTACGTCGACGGTGAGACCGAACCGGTCCAGCAGTTGTGGACGCAGTTCGCCCTCTTCCGGATTCATTGTGCCGATCAGGACGAACCGGGCCTCGTGTGAATGAGAGATCCCGTCGCGTTCGATGTGTACCTGTCCCATCGCAGCGGCATCGAGCAGCACGTCGACCAGGTGGTCGTGCAGCAGGTTCACCTCGTCCACGTAGAGCACTCCGCCATGCGCGCGGGCCAGCAATCCCGGCGAAAACGCGTGCTCACCATCGCGCAGCACCCGCTGCAGATCCAGTGAACCGATCACCCGGTCCTCAGTGGCGCCCAGCGGCATCTCGACCAGTCCGCCTCCCGAGCCGGCACCGCCCCGCCCGGTCGCGGCCGACAGCAATGCGGCAAGCCCGCGCACGGCTGTCGACTTGGCGGTGCCCTTCTCGCCTCGGATGAGCGCACCACCGATCTCCGGACGAACCGCGCACAACAGCAGCGCGAGCCGCAGCGGATCGTGACCAACGATCGCGCTGAATGGATAGGGTTTCACGGTTGCTGCGCCAGACCATGGCCGGGCCGCAGCATGGGGACATGCGGAACGCCGTCGTCGAGGAAATCGTCACCGTCGCGGACAAACCCGTGCTGGGCATACATGTCCGCCAGATAGGTCTGCGCGTTGATCCGGCATGGGTAGTCGCCTACCTCGGCCAGCGCGGCGCGCAGCAGCCGGGTGGTGTGGCCCTGTCCGCGCGCACTGCGTTTGGTGCACAGCCGCCCGATCCGGAATACCTTCTGGCCGCCGGCGTGCTCCTCCATCAGCCGCAGCGTGCAGATTACCTCTCCCTCAGGCGTTTCCAGCCAGAAATGCCGGGTTTCGGCAAGTAGGTCGCGCCCGTCGAGCTCCGGATACGGGATCGCCTGTTCGACAACGAAAACCTCGACCCTCAGCTTGAGCAGCTCGTAAAGGGATTGGGCGTCGAGATCTTTGGCCCAGACACGGCGCGGGGCTTCGGTCATGGGCGCCGCTCCTCCTCATCGCTTCGCTCTGCATCGTCGCCAGCGCGGGTCATGGGCGCCGCTCCTCCTCATCGCTTCGCTCTGCATCGTCGCCAGCGCGGGTCATGACGCACCCAACTGCAGCATCTTAGTGGCCCATGTCAAAACTTCGTCGTACAGCGCAGGCTCCTTAGATAGTTCGGCTCCCAGCGACGGCACCATCTCTTTCAGGGTGGGCAGCCAGGACTGATAATGGTTGGCAAAGCAGCGCTCCAGAACGTCGAGCATGATCGGCACGGCAGTCGAGGCTCCCGGGGAGCCGCCGAGCAGTCCAGCGATGCCGCCGTCAGCGGAGCCCACCACGGTGGTGCTGAACTCGAGCACTCCGCCTTTGCGTTTGTCTCGCCGGATCACCTGTACTCGCTGACCAGCCACTGTCAGCTCCCAGTCCGAATCCAATGCGCTGGGGGCGAATTCGCGCAGCGCACGGACCCGGTCGGGCTCGGTGAGCCGCAGTTGGCCGATCAAGTAGTTGACCAGTGCCCTCTCGGTGAGACCAACACCGAGCATTGACAACACGTTGTCGCGCTTGACCGACCGGGGCAGATCGGTGAAGTGGCCGTGTTTTAAGAACTTCGGCGACCACCCAGCGTACGGCCCGAACACCAACCATGACTTGCCGTTGACGAAGCGCAGGTCCAGATGCAGCGCGCCGAGCGGTGGGGCTCCCGGCGATGGGACGCCGTAGACCTTTGCTCGGTGCGCGGCGGTAAGCGTTGGGTTGTCGGCGCGCAGGAACCGGCCGCCGATCGGAAAGCCGGCGAAGCCTTTGACCTCCTTGATGCCGGATTTCTGCAACAGCGGCAGCGCGTCACCACCGGCCCCGACGAAGACGAATTTGGCATTCAGCTTGCGCTTTTCGCCGCTGCGGCGATTAGCGATCGTCAACGTCCAGCTGCCATCGGACTCGCGAGA
>JBEKNM010000154.1:0-8954 GCA_049522835.1 Mycobacterium sp. | reverse complement strand
CACTCTTGCGGGCCTCATCCCTGGCCCAGGCCGCGGTCTCGGCGTCGATCCGCACCGTGACGTCCGCCAGTTCGATCGTCAGCGACTGTTCCGGCAGCCGCTGCCGGTCGGCGATTGCCGCCGCGAGCACGTCCAGGATCTTCAGTGAGCCTTTGAGCCGCGCGGATTCCGGGGTGCCCTCGACAGTGACGTGCAAGCCCGGCACGAGGTCGCCGGTGGTTATGAACACCACGTCGGTCTCGCCCAGTGACGGCAGCACGCGGCCGATGTGGCTCAGGAACGCCGGGTTGGGCCCGACCACGAGTACGCCATGGCGTGCCATCTGCTCCCGCTGGGTGTAGAGCAGGTAGGCGACGCGGTGCAGCGCCACGACGGTCTTCCCGGTGCCCGGGCCGCCCTCGATCACCAGCACCCCCGAGTGATCGAGCCGGATGATCTCGTCTTGCTCGGCCTGGATCGTGGCCACGATGTCGCGCATTCCAGCCTCGCGCGGCGCATTGATCGCCGCGAGCAGCGCCGCGTCCCCAGTCGCGTCCTCGCCCGGGCGGCCGAGCACCTCGTCGGTGAAATCGAGCACCTGGCGCCCGCGGGTGTGGAACTGACGGCGACGACGCATGTTCTCCGGCGTCGCGCCGGTGGCGACGTAGAACGCGCGCGACGCCGGTGCCCGCCAATCGAGCATTACAGGTTCGTAGTCGTTCTCCGCGTCCAAAAAGCCGATCCGGCCGATGTACCGACGCTCGCCCGAAACGGAATCCAACCGGCCGAAACACAGCCCGTTGTCCACCACGTCCAGCCGCCGCACTTGTCTGGCCAGCGCGCGCACCTGAACGTCCCGTTCCATGGGATCGCCACCGTCGCCCAGCAACGCCGCCTTGTACTCGCCTCTCATCCGCGCGCGCTCAGCATCGAGCCGCGCATAGAGCCCGGCCACATAGCTCTGCTCGGACTGCAATTCGTGTTCGTGCAATTGAGTCGACACCTGCCCCTCACTTTCCCTGCCTCGACGATCTCGTGTGGTTCAGGCGTGGCGTTTCCCGGCTGACCGTGTTGAGCAGCCGACGGCTCCCTTTCTTCAATGAGTTCTGGCGTAGGCCAGCGATTCTGCGGCATAACCCGGGTCTTGCCGCAAGCCCCCCGGTGCGTTATAGGTTGAGAGAGAAGGAGAGGATTGTCTCTGTTTCCCTTCTCATCCTCCCATTCGTGTCGACTGCGGATGCACAACCTGCTCGCGAAGCCGCACCAGCCCAAACGGCATCAGGGTCAACTCGATGCACCCGGGTTTCATTCCTACCCCGATGACCGAGAAACTTCCGCAGGACTTGCCTAAGATTCTGCTCGGAACCCTGGCGAATCCCGGAAAGCGTCCATGTCTACTTGGCTAGCGACGAATCGTTGTACGCGACCGCAGCCGAGTTCGTCCTCGATGCCGGGCTGTTGGCCGATGTTTCGCATAAGTCTCAGCGGGGGCTCACCCGATGCTGAAATCACTTGCATCACTTCGGTCTGAGTGGTTTCGGCGACTGATTTTCTGTCAGTGGCACCGCGTAGTATTCGAACATGTCTTCGAACACCCGGGAGGAGATCGTCGCGGCGTTCGACGCGCTTAAAACCGCGGTGTCGGAGGTGGTGGGGCTGTCGTTTGATGTGTTGACCACTCCGGAACGGTTGAATCTGTTGGAGCGCCTCGAAGGGGAGGCTCGGCGGCTACCGGTCTCAGGCTATGCGTTGATTAACCAGATCGCCGAACAGGCCGACGAAACCGAGCTGGGCGCCAGGCTGCCCGCGGCGTTGGCTGAGCGATTGCGCATCACGCGTGGCGAGGCCACTCGGCGGGTGGCCGAGGCCGCCGAGTTGGGCCCGCGGCGCGCGCTGACCGGGCAACCGTTGGCCCCACTGCTGACCGCGACCGCGCAGGCTGTGCGGAACGGGGGTATCGGGGGCGCTCACGTGCAGGTCATCCGCGGCTTCCTGCATCGCATGCCCTCCAGCGTCGATGTCGAAACCCGGGAAAAAGCCGAAGCCCACCTGGCCAGGCTGGCCACTCAATTCCGGCCCGACCAGGTCGCCAAATTGGCCGACCGACTAACCGATTGCCTCAACCCTGACGGTAACTACACCGACGAGGATCGCGCCCGTCGGCGCGGACTGACGCTAGGCAGACAAGGCCCAGATGGCATGTCGCACCTGCGCGGCTGGCTGACCCCCGAGGCGCGCGCCACCCTTGACGCCGTACTGGCCAAATCGGCCGCCCCCGGCATGTGCAATCCCGAGGACGACACGCCCACTGTGGATGGCGTGGCCGGCGAGGAGGCGGTCCGGCGCGACACCCGCAGCACCGCCCAACGCAATCACGACGGACTCAACGCGGCCATGCGGGCCTTGCTCGCTTCGGGGGAGTTGGGTCAGCACAACGGGTTACCGGCCACCATCATCGTGTCCACCACCCTCAAGGAGCTCGAATCGGCATCTGGCACGGCGATCACCGGTGGGGGCACCCGGCTACCGATGAGCGACGTGATCCGGATGGCCCGCCACGCACATCACTATCTGGCGATCTTCGACAACGCCAAAGCCCTCGCGCTGTATCACACGCGACGCCTGGCCTCACCCGGTCAGCGAATCGTGCTGTACGCAAAAGACCGTGGCTGCACCCGCCCCGGCTGCGATGTGCCCGGCTACTGGAGTGAAGTCCATCATATCGAGAAGTGGGCAAATACCCACTGCACCGACATCAACACACTGACCCTGGCGTGTGGATCCGATCACCCGCTCGCTGAACAAGGCTGGACCGTCCGAAAACGCACCGACGGCATCACTGAATGGATCCCCCCACCACACCTCGACCACGGACAACCCCGCACCAACAGCTACCACCACCCGGAAAAACTCTTGGCGGACGAAGACGAAGACGACCCATAAGCAGTGCGCCATGACCCTTGATCCCCTCCGGCGTCAAGAGGTAGCGTGGTGCTGCCAATTACGAAACTACGCGTAGCGTAATTTCGGCTTGCAGTCCAGCGAAAGGATCGGCTCGATGCGCAGCCTGTACGCCGGCCGGCCGTTCACCACGTCCACACCCGAGATCGCGGCCGCGCTAGAGGATGTCAGCATCCCGACGCTGCTGCTTTCGCTCGTCCACATCACCGGCGACCCGCGTTTTATCCGCGACTTCAAACAGATGGGCATCTTCCTCAACGAGGTGCAGGGGTTCATGTCGGAGGAAGACAAGGCCCGAGCCCGCGCTGAGGCGCTATCGGTGATCACCGAGTATCGAGACCGCGGGTGCCCCGAGCCGAAGCCGCTGAGCCCGGAACTCATCAGGGAAATGATGGACTGGGCGGCTTGCGAGCATGTTCCTGACGACTACCTGCCCATGGTCTCCGAAGAGCTGGACCTCGACGGGATCGACCCCCGCCGCCCGGCGGCCCTGGCAACCGAGCGCGCGTCCGAGCTCCCGGTCCTCGTGGTCGGATGTGGCGAATCAGGCATCCTGGCCGGCGTCCGGCTCAAACAAGCCAACATCCCCTTCACCATCGTCGAGAAGAACGCGGGACCCGGCGGAACATGGTGGGAGAACAGCTATCCCGGCGCCCGCGTCGACGTGGCAAACCATTTCTATTGCTACAGCTTCGAACCCAACAACGACTGGACGCACTTCTTCGCCGAGCAGGACGAGCTGCAGGACTACTTCACCCAGGTGATGAAAAAGCATGACTTGGGCGAGCACGTCCGTTGGAGTACCGAGGTTGTTTCGGCCGAGTGGAATGACGACGACGGGGTCTGGAGCGTTTCGCTGTCCTCCGCTGACGGCCAGACCAGCACACTGCGCGCTCGGGCCTTCATCACCGCGGTCGGCCAGCTGAATCGGCCGAATATCCCCGACTTCGACGGCGCCGACACTTTCGAGGGACCGTCGTTTCACTCCGCGGCCTGGGATCACTCCGTGGACCTGACCGGCAAGCGGGTCGCGCTCATCGGCGCCGGCGCCAGTGGCTTCCAGATCGCGCCTGCCATCGCCGAGCACGTCGAACAGCTCACCGTGTTCCAGCGGACCGCTCAGTGGATGTTCCCGAACGCGATGTATCACGACGAAGTCGGCGACGGCGTGCGCTGGGCGATGCGCCACCTGCCGTTCTACGGGAGGTGGTACCGATTCCTCGTTCTCTGGCCCGGCTCCGACAAGGGTCTCGACGCCGCCGAGGGCGACCCGAATTATGCCGATCAGGGCTATGCCGTCAGCGACATCAACGCCGCCGCCCGGATGATGTTCTCCCAATGGATCACGAGTCAGGTCGGCGAAAGTGACAATCTACTGAGCAAGGTGATGCCCGACTATCCTGCTACCGGAAAACGGACATTGCAGGACAACGGCAGCTGGCTGCGAACACTGCAGCGGGACAACGTCGAATTGGTGCGCACACCGATCCAGCGGATCACCGCGGGCGGCGTCGTCACCGAAGACGGCGTGACGCACGACGCCGATGTGATCGTTTACGCCACCGGATTCCGACACACCGATGTGCTGTGGCCCCTGAAAGTGACCGGCCGCAACGGAATCGACTTGCACGACAAGTGGGGGATCCGCCCCTATGCCTACCTCGGGATCACCGTCCCGGAGTTCCCCAACTTCTTTATCATCTATGGGCCCGGAACTCACCTCGCCCACGGAGGCAGCCTGATCTTCCAGTCCGAACTCCAGATGCGCTACATCGACCAGTGCCTGAAGCGGCTGGCCGAGACGAACCTGCACTCTATGGAGCCGGCGGCAGAAGCCACCACTGATTGGCATCAACGGACACAAACCCAAATCAAGAAGATGGTGTGGTCACACCCCGGTGTCAAACACTCCTACTTCAAGAACGCCGACGGAGAGATCCACACCGTCAGCCCGTGGCGCCTCAACGAATACTGGGCGGCGGTGCGTGAACCCGACTGGTCACAATTTCTTGTGCGACAAAAAGAGTGATTCTTGTGCGACAAAAAGAGTGAGTGCGACAGAGAAAGTGAGCACACCCATATGCGCACGGTAGTGGTCGATGGGCCCCGCAGCATCCGGGTCGACACCCGCCCCGATCCAGCACTTCCCGGACCCGACGCAGTGATCGTTGAAGTCAGCGCCGCCGGCATATGCGGATCCGACCTGCACTTCTACGAGGCCGACTTTCCGATCACCGAGCCGATTGCGCTCGGCCATGAAGCGGTGGGCACAGTCGTCGAAGCCGGGTCGGAGGTGCGCACCGTCAAGGTCGGCGACCAGGTCATGGTGTCGTCGGTAGCCGGCTGCGGCGCCTGCCCGGGCTGTGCCACCAACGACCCGGTCATGTGCTACTCCGGATTGCAGATCTTCGGCTCTGGTGTACTCGGTGGCGCCCAGTCCGAGTTGCTCGCCGTACCTGCCGCCGATTTCCTGGCGCGCAAGATCCCAGAAGGGATCAACACTGAGCAAGCGCTGCTGCTCACCGACAACCTCCCCACCGGCTGGGCAGCAGCTCAGCGCGCCGACATTCCATTCGGGGGCACCGTCGCGGTGATCGGCCTGGGCGCAGTCGGCCTATGCGCGCTACGCAGCGCGCTCTTCCAAGGTGCAGCAACGGTTTTCGCTGTGGACCGAGTCGAGGGCCGCCTGCAGCGCGCCGCGCAGTGGGGCGCTGTACCAATCGCGCCGCCGGCAACCGAGGCCATCTTCGCCGCGACCGACGGACGCGGCGCCGACGCGGTGATCGACGCCGTCGCAACGGACGCATCCATGACCGACGCACTCAATGCGGTACGGCCTGGCGGCACTGTCTCGGTTGTCGGAGTGCACGATATGCAGCCGTTTCCGTTTCCCGCCCTAGGCTGCCTGATTCGTAGCATCACGCTGCGGATGACCACGGCGCCGGTGCAACGCACTTGGCCGGAATTGATCCCGCTGCTGCAGTCCGGGCGCCTCGACGTGGACGGCATCTTCACCACGACACTGCCGCTGGACGAAGCGGCCAAAGCCTATGCGACCGCGGAGTCACGGTCGGGCGACGACGTGAAGATCCTGCTGACGCCTTAGGCTTCTTGGTTCTCACGGCGGACGTGGTTCGCCAGATGACGCAATCTCCGCACCGGCCCACGGCGGCCCGAAGCGAGGCACATCACCGGCCACCCGTGCACGGCGGCCGCCGCGGCAAGCCCCGAGCGTGGGTTCACCGGTCGCGGATAGCCGACGAGTGACATCGACGCCGCATCCTCATCACCGTCGGCATAGAAGTAACTACTTTGCACCGCGACGTTGTTCTCGGCGCAGAACTGTTGGACCGCGGCAGCCTTCGTCGAGCCCCACACGACCGGTTTGACGATTCCGCCGGTCAGACTTCCATGCTCGTCGAGTTCAAAGTGATTGCACTGGACGTTGGAAATGCCGAGAAACCGGGCAACAGGAAGTGCCTGGATGGACAGCGCGGATGAACTCAGCACCACGGTGTGCCCGCGTTCCTGATGCGCCTGCACGACTTCGTGCATGTGCGAATAGAGGCGGGAGGCAACGCGTTCCACAAACAGTCGCTCGCCGAGCTCGTCGAGATCGGCGAGCGACTCACCACGCAGGTAACCCGCGGCCCGCACGATCAGGTGCTCGAACTCCAGGCGGCCGAATCGATAGCGCAGCGCGGCTTCCAAGACCCCGAGGAGCTCGCCAATTCCGGCTTGCCGGCGCCGGATCCGGTCACCGACGTGAACCGCTGCTGTGAACCCATCGACCAGCGTCCCGTCTAGGTCGAAGAACGCACCGACCCCGGGTCCGGGTGAACTGGCGCCGATCTCCGCGATGGCATCGGCGGGGGAAAGTCTCATCATCGCCACCATGTCTACCCCCCGTTACTGTGCGGCAGTTATGTACTGCGAGTGCATGAAGCTGTCGATCTTTGCGTCCACGTCTGGCGGAGTCATGCCGTAGCCGGTCTGCAACTCAAGTGTGTTGCGGACGGGTTCGACCGCCCAGCCGTGCGCAGCCAACCATTCCGCGGGGTCTGTCTTGGGCTCGTAGGTGAGCGCGGAGAAGTCGGTCTTTCCCGACATATTGACCCCGGGGTGGTCTGTTTCCAGAGCGGCGAGTTGCTCGCGGTCTAAACGCGACCCCAACGCGCCTACCGCAACTCGGCTGCCCGGCGCAGAAAGCTCGCTGATCCGGGAGAAGAGCTGGCTTTGCGCGTCGTCGGTCAGGTAGGGGAGTATTCCCTCCACCGACCAGGCGCTGGGGCTTTGTGGGTCGAACCCGGCCCCTTTCAGCTCCGTTGGCCAGTCGGTGCGCAGATCGGCTGCGACCTCGCGCCGACGGGCTTTGGGCGTTGCGCCCTGCTCGCCGAGCACACGTGCTTTGAACTCCAGGACTTTGGGCAGGTCTACTTCGAAAACCGTTGTTCCGTTGGGCCAGTCAAGGCGATATGCCCGGGAGTCCAATCCGGCGGCGATAATGACCGCCTGCCGTACGCCCGCGTCACCGGCGGCGTTGAAGAAGTCGTCGAAGAACCGGGTTTGCACGCCGTAAAGGCGCGGAAACGCGGTCTCATCCTCGGAGGTGCCCGGGTTGGCAAGCACGCCGGCCAGATACGGGTCCTGCGACGCGGCAATGAAGTACTTCGCGTATTCGTCCCGGACCAGTGGTTGCGGGCTCAGCGCATGCACTGCGCGCCAACCCGCCACCAGTAGGGCGGTATAGCCCACGCTGCTGACGATGTCCCAGTGGTCGTCTCCGGAACGGAGCGAGCCGAATTCAGGTGTCGTGCTCATGAACGCCCGACCTGCCCGGCAGGCCCGCGGACGTTTCGCAAGATCCGGCCCACCCGTCCAAAATTCGCCAATACGTAGCCCACATCATCAAAGTACCTTCAAGCGGTGCCGTCAGAGCTCTAGAAACACGGTCACCGGGCCGTCGTTTATCAATTCGACATGCATGTTCGCGCCGAACACTCCGGTCTCCACGCGGGCACCCAATCCGCGCAATGCGTCGGCGAAAGCAGCCACCAGCGGCTCGGCTGCCACGCCCGGAGCGGCCGCGTTCCATGACGGCCGGCGGCCCTTTGCGGTGTCCGCGTAGAGAGTGAACTGGCTGACCACCAGGACCGGCGCGTTGACGTCGGCCGCAGACCGCTCGTCGGCGAGAATTCGTAGGTTCCAGAGTTTTTCGGCCAGCCGCCGCGCCTTATCGACATCGTCGCTGTGGGTGACGCCGACGAATGCGAGCAGGCCCTGGCCCTGCGGCCGGATGGCGCCGACCACCTGGCCGTCGACCGACACCGAGGCCGACGAGACCCGTTGCACCAGAACCCGCATGAGCCTCGATGCTGCCAGATGTGGGTACGCTCGTCAGATGTCTGTGCTGGTTGCGTTTTCGGTCACCCCGCTCGGTGTGGGCGAAGGTGTCGGCGAGATCGTCGCCGAAGCGGTCCGGGTGGTGCGCGAATCCGGGTTGCCCAGCAAAACGGATTCGATGTTCACCGTGATCGAAGGCGAAACCTGGGAAGAGGTGATGGCGGTGGTGCAGCGCGCGGTGGAGGCCGTGGCGGCTCGCGCGCCCCGAGTCAGCACGGTGATCAAGGCGGACTGGCGAGCCGGGGCTTCCGATGCGATGAACCAGAAGGTCGCTTCCGTCGAGCGGTACTTATCCAAGCCGGCAATCGATCCGTAAGCTCCTCTGCACTGACCGGCCGAATCAGCCAGGGCGTCCGCGTTTCAGGTAGCGTGACGCGAGGTGAGCAGCCAAACCAGGCGGCTCGCGGGAAGGCAGACCCATGGCCAGCAACGCTGACAACGGTGGCAACGGAGAGCCTGGAGGCAACGGGGATCCTGGCGGCCTCGGCGGCGCTGGAGGTGCCGGGGGTGCAGGCGGCGCCGGAGGTTCCGGAGGTTCCGGAGGTTCCGGAGGTAGAGGCGGGGCCGGGGGACGAGGCGGTGAAGGCGGCCACGGCGGTCATGGCGGCGAC
>JBEKNM010000153.1:0-9353 GCA_049522835.1 Mycobacterium sp. | reverse complement strand
GGCCCCAGCACTGAAGACACCGAAGAACTCCTCCAGATCCGCACGGATCTGCCGGCGCGAGCGCCACAACTGCGAGGCCGGGGGCGGCAGCTTGGGCAACACATTGGCGCGCACCCAGCTACCGGCGCGCTCGGCGTCGAATTCGGTGGATACCGCGTAATACTCGCGGCCGTCCTCGGCGACCACCCCGATCGAGATCAGCTCGATGGTGCGGCCATCCTCGATGAACTCGGTGTCGTAGAAGTACCGCACCGCCGCAGCCTAGTCGGGGTCAGGCCGCCGGACCGCCGACCAGGGCGCTGTCGGTTCCCGGGGGCGGTGGCGCCGGGTGGACGTCGAGGTCCAGCTGGGCGTCGACGGTGCGTTCGTCGGGTACGCGCGGGGTACCGGCGATCACGCACTGCAGCCACAACTTGGCCCGCACCACCGGGCGGCGCAGGGTCCGTTCCCGCTGCAGCGCGCGCCGCATCTTGTCCGGCTGGCTGGTGTATCGCCACCGGGCCCACGGGGCGTGCGGACGTGACAACCGAATCGCCCCGATCACCAGCAGTAAGACGATGAACATGCCGAGTAAACCGGTCCACACCTTGCCCTTGAGTACCACCACCACAGCCAGCGGCAGCGCCAACGCCAGCGCGCCGCCAACACCGGCCCGCAGCGCCATCGAATCGGCGCCATGCCAGATCGGCAGGAAGAACATCAACGGGTGCAGGCCCATTATCAAAAGTCCAGCTACCGCCACCGCGGCGAAAACCGCGTCCACCGAAGTGCGGCCGTCTTCCTCCCAGTACACGTCGGACAGGTGCAGAATCAGCGCGTACTCGTCGAGCACCAGCGCTGCCCCGATCCCGAAAAAAATTGCAGCCAGGGTGAATTCGGGTACTCGGCCATCAACGGAAAGGGTCACCAAGGTCAACCCGGAGATCATCACCAGGACCAACCCGAAGGCCACGTGGTGGATGTGCACCGCTCCGATGCGAATATTCCGCGGTTGCCACCATTTGGCCGGCAGGCCGGCCTCGTCGCGGTGACGGATAAGGCGCACGAAAGTTCGGGTGACGAAGAAGGTCAGGATGAAGGCGATCAGGCAGCACAGCAACGGCAGTCGACCGCGGTCGATGATGTCATGCCGGAACCAGTCGAGCACCCGGGGCACGAACCAGTGGAGCACGCTAGAAACCTACGCCCGCCCTACCGGACAGCGCGGGAGCCGCGCTGTGCCAGGCGGGCGGGCGCATAGGGAACACCGTTACGCTGTTCTGCGACATGAGTAAATGGCGGGCGCCCGACCTGGGCAGTCGACCCGGGCGAGTTTTGCTGTATTGCCTGCTTTGGTCGATCGCCGCGGCGGCGCTGAGCTGGGCGGCCTGGCAATTATTTGGGCACACGCCGTACCGCATCGATATCGACGTTTATCAGATGGGCGGTCGGGCCTGGCTGGACGGACGTCCGCTGTATCACGGAGGCGTGAAGTTCCCCACGCCTATCGGGCTGGCTCTGCCGTTCACCTATCCCCCGCTGGCGGCCGTCGCATTCTCCCCGTTCGCGTGGCTGCACATGCCCGCCGCCAGTGTCGTGATCACGCTGATAACGCTGGTGCTGCTGATTGTGTCGACGGCGATCGTGCTGGCCGGCCTCGACGTGTGGAGCACCTCACAAGTGGTGCCCGGGCCGGCCTGGTTACGCCGGTTGTGGCTGTCGGTGATCATCGTGGCCCCCGCGACGATCTGGTTCGAGCCCATCATCGCGAACTTCGCCTTCGGCCAGATCAATGTGGTGGTGATGGCCCTGGTGATTGCTGACTGCGTGCCGCGCCGCACACCATGGCCACGCGGGCTGCTGCTGGGCCTGGGGATGGCGCTGAAACTCACGCCGGCGGTGTTTCTGCTCTACTTCCTGCTGCGCCGCGACAATCGCGCGGCGCTGACCGCGCTGGTGTCTTTCGCGGGCGCGACGCTGGTCGGTTTCGTATTGGCGTGGAGCGACTCGTGGGAGTACTGGACGCACACGGTGCATCACACCGATCGGATTGGGACCGCGTCGCTGAACACCGACCAGAACATCGCAGGTGCTCTTGCCCGGATTGGGCTCAGCGAGCACGCACGCCAACTGCTGTGGGTCGCCGGGTGCTTCCTGGTGCTGGCGGCGACAGTATGGGCGATGCGGCGGGTGCTGCGGGCCGGCGAACCGACGCTCGCGGTAATCTGCGTCGCTCTGTTCGGGCTGGTGGTCTCGCCGGTGTCGTGGTCACACCACTGGGTGTGGATGCTGCCGGCGGTGCTCGTGACCGGGATATTGGGCTGGCGACGACGCAATATCGCACTGGCCGTGATCAGCGCAGCCGGGGTGGCGCTGATGCGCTGGACGCCCATCGAACTGCTTCCCGAGCACCACGAGGCGACCGCGGTTTGGTGGCGTCAACTTGCCGGGATGTCCTACGTGTGGTGGGCACTTGGGGTGATTGTCATCGCCGGACTCACTGTCACATCGCGCGTGACTTCGCACGATTCGACAACGCCCGAGCTGGCGCCGGTGCCGGCCGTCACTTGATCGACGGCACAGTTGCCGGCTAACCGGCCGCAGTCTCGGGGATCCTCGCGGCCTCACTGGTCGACTCGGCCTCGTTGCTGCGTTCCTTGACGGTCGCCGCGTAGATGTCGACGTACTCCTGACCGGTCAGTCCCATCAGCTCGTAGATCACTTCGTCGGTGACGGCGCGTTCGATGAAACGGTTACCGGCCATACCCTCAAATCGCGAGAAGTCCATTGGCTTGCCGAACCGGACAGTGACCCGGCCAAAGCGCAACATCGTGGTGCCGGGCGGGTTGACCACGTTCGTGCCGATCATCGCCACCGGTATTACCGGCACGCCGGTCTGCAGGGCCAGCCTGCCCATGCCGGTCTTGCCTTTGTACAGCCTGCCGTCGGGCGAGCGGGTGCCCTCGGGGTACATGCCCAGCAACTTGCCCTCACCCAGCAGCCGCTCGGCGGTGCGCAGTGCGGCCCGCGCGGAGTCGGAGTCGTTGCGGTCGATCGGCACCTGGCCGACGCTGGTGAAGAACCAACGGCTGAGCCAGCCTTTCAGCCCGGTGCCGGTGAAGTATTCGGCCTTCGCGAGGAAAGTGATCCTGCGCCGCACCACCAGCGGCAGGTAGAAGCTGTCCATAACCGCCAGGTGGTTACTGGCCAGGATCGCCGGCCCGGAGCGCGGGATGTTTTCCAGCCCTTCGACTTTCGGGCGGCCCAGCATGGCGAGGAGCGGGCCAAGGAAGATGTACTTCAATAGCCAGTACGTCATGGCCCTCCCTTTCGCGCGAGCTGATGGTGTTCTGCGCCAACTGTACCCATCCGTGACGGATGGGACCACTTTCCGCGTCGGCGGGTTACTCGTCGACGGTGACGGGGATGGGCTGGTAGCGGGTCTTTACGCTGGCATCGCCCGCGGAGGTCCCAGCTTCAGTCTCGGTGGTTTCGGAAGCCAGGCCGCCGCCGGGCGGGCCGTCTGTTGGCGGTTTCGGTGTTGGTTTGGAAGACCGGTCGATGTCGTCGACGATGGCGCGGATGGCCTCCAGCAGAGCGATGCTGTGGTCCGCGATAATGGTCAGCAACGGGTGCTGATCGCCGGTTGCCAGCGCTGCCAGTGCGCAGACGGGACACCACACCTGCTGGCATTTGCCGGTCCCGGCAGCGCCGCCCGCTGTCAACGCGGCCGCCGTCCGCACCGCCGGGTCAATACCGTCCAGAATGGCCTGGGCAAGCCTACGCAGCTCGGGACCAATGTCGGGATGAGCCCCACTCACGTCGGCCACACCTCCGGATTTGGTCGAAAACGAACTGTCAGCTCACCGCCCCGCAGGTGTGCGTCCAGTACGGTGCACCGGCGCAGTACGGACGCCAACCGAACCCTGCGCCGCAGGCCCCCGGCGCTGATGATCAGGTCGTCGTCGACCCGGCCCAACGTCAGCGCTGCCGGATCGAGTTGGGGCAACGCTAGCCGCAGTCGGTATACCGACTCCAGCCCTGAGCCGGATTCCAGATCCACAATAGGACGCAACGGCCCCGGTGGCGCCGTTCCACGCCGAAGACGGGCACTGTCCAGCAGCCCGCCCAGCGCCTTGGGGCCGATCGGCTCGCCGGATAGGTGTGGTGTCAGCACCAGCGCCACATCGCCGATGGTGGCGTCGAGTTCGTTGAGCACCGCACGTTGCTCGGAGATGCGTTCGGCATACCAGTCGAACGCCGGATGGTCGGGCAGGTTCCGGTATTCGTAGGACTCGTCTTCCTCCAGGACCTGGTTGACGATCAGCTCCTCGACGGTCACACCCATCAGCGCCAAGGAACCCAGCGTCCGAACCGCCTCGGCCGCGACCACTCGCTCGGGGGTCAACACTAGGTGAGCGCTAACCAGCTCACCGTCGGTCAGCAAAGCGCTGAGCTGCTCGACGCTCACGCTGATGCGCTCCAGCAGTTCCACCGCCGCGGCCGATCGCGCGTCGTCGGCGGCGATGCTGAGCCTGCGATGACGCGGCCACGCTCGCTCCACATACATCCCGAAGGTGGCGGGCAGGGTCAACATTCGCAACGCGTCTGCGGTCGAAGCGCAGTCGACGACAATGCGATCCCAACGCCCGGCCGCGGCGAGCTCACCGACCGCATATAGACCGAGCACTTCCTGGACGCCCGGCAACGCTGAGAGTTCTTCGGGGGCAATGCTGCTCAACTCGGAATCGGGAAATCGCCGACCGAGGGTGTCGACAACTTCGTGCCATCGGGCCTCGAGCAGGGCCAGGGTGTCCAGTGCCAGTGCGTCGAGAAAGCCGCCGCGTACTTCGCCCGACCCGGGATCGAGGTCGGCGAACACCCGGACCGGTTCGCCCCGACCGGTCGGCGGGACCGGGACGCCCAGCACGTCGCCAAGCGAGTGCGCCTGGTCAGTGGAAACCACCAGCACCCGTCGCCCGTCGCCCGCATCACTGACCGCCGTGGCGGACGCCAGCGTGGATTTTCCTACCCCGCCCTTGCCAACGAAAAGACTGATCCGGGTCGGGGTGGGCGCAGCGGACTCACTCAGCCTCGACTCGTTTCTTGAGATCCTTCAAAGCGGTATCGGTCAACCTACGCTCGGCCTTGCGCTTGAGCAATCCGATCATCGGGATGGCAAGATCGACCGAGAGCTCATAAGTGACATCGGTGCCAGAACCCTTGGGCGCCAAGTGATATGAGCCGTCGAGAGATCGTAGCAGCGAGCTGGAGACGAGAGTCCAGCTCAGCGACTCGCGGTTTTTCGGCCACTCGTAGGTCATGACCAAAGTGTCTTTGATAACGCCTGCGTCCATGACGAATCGCACGACTTTCGGGTAGCCGTCAGCACCTCTTTCTTGTACTTCGGCTTCTTTGTACTCCGATATCCACTCGGGATAAGAATCGATATCGGCGATCACTTCCAACACCGTGCCTGGATCCGCTTCGATATAGATCGTCTGCGACGTCTTCTCCGCCACGTGGCTACTGCACCTCCTCTCCCGCACGCGGGTCGACCCCGGCTATCTGCGGGAGTACTCCAACCTACGGGCCGAAACCGCACTCTCCGTGCGAAACCTCGACCTGGCTAAGCTACCGGAGAAACCCCGACCGGACGCGACCGTTCCAGTGTCTTCTTGACCTCAAAGGCCATTATCTTCCCCGCCACCCGGCGGCGGTGTGTCATTTTCGCCAAGTTCAGCTTGGCCAGTTGCCAGGCTGCCAGTCCGGTCGGTTCGGCGTGCAGGAAATAGTGCAGCACCACCCCGTCCAGCGATGGGTCCAGCCAGACTTCCATGGTGCCGGTCAGGGCTCCGGTAACCGCCCACCTGATCCCTTTTTCAGCACGATCCTCAACAACCTGCAGCCGCAGATCCGGCCACCACCGACGCCAGTTCGACCGATCGGCGACCGCGGCGCCTACCCGTGCGCCGGCCGCAGCGACGAATGTCTGGTCCGCGATCTGGATGCTGTTCATCGCCTCAGCTTCACACACAGATCTTCGGATACCGGGCTCAGGGCGTCCCTCGGCGCGGCCGCCGCAATCGCGACGACACCGGGACGACCGCATCCGTGCTGCACAAATGCTCGGATTAGGCTGGGCACAGCGAGCCCACTAGATCAAACGAGGTCAAAAGAGTGCGTGAGTACAGTGTTCCTCCCCGCTTTTCCGTCCGCGAGCAAGACAACATCGCAGCCACGGTCTTCGAGCACGAACGCGAGGATCCCAGCTTTGTGATCTACCAGCGTCAGATCGACGGCGTGTGGACCGACGTCACTTGCGCCGAAGCTGCAGGCCAGATTCGTTCTGCAGCACTGGGTTTGATCTCGCTGGGGGTGCAGGCCGGCGACCGGGTGTCGATCTTTTCAGCCACCTGTTACGAGTGGGCGATCCTCGACCTCGCGATCCTGTCCGTGGGCGCTGTCACCGTGCCGATTTACGAGACGTCGTCGGTGGAGCAGGTGCGCTGGGTGCTGCAAGACTCAGAAGCTGTGCTGGCGTTCGCCGAAAGCGACGCGCATGCGGCAATGGTCACCGAGCTCACCGGCGAGCTGCCCGCCCTGCGCCGGGTGCTGCACATCGACGGTTCGGGTCCAAAAGCGCTCGACCAGTTGGTCGAGGCCGGCGCGTCCGTGGACCCGGCTGAGCTGACCGTCCGGCTCGGGGCGCTGCGTGCCGAGGACCCCGCGACGCTCATCTACACCTCGGGTACCACCGGACGGCCTAAAGGCTGCCAACTCACTCACTCCAACTTGCTCCACGAGATCCGGGGCACCCAGGAGTGCCTCCCGACGCTGCTGCAGAAAGGTCAGCGGCTGCTGGTCTTCCTGCCGCTCGCTCATGTGCTGGCCCGGGCACTCACCTTGTCCGCCTACACAAGCAAAGTGACCGTCGGGTTCACCAGCGACATCAAGAATCTGGTGCCGTTGTTCGCGGTGTTCAAACCGACGGTGGTGGTGTCGGTGCCACGGGTGTTCGAGAAGGTTTACAACACCGCCGAGCAAAACGCCGCCAACGACGGCAAGGGGCAAATCTTCAAGGCCGCTGCCCAGACCGCGGTCGACTGGAGCCGAGCCCACGACGATGGCAAGCCGGGGTTGGTGCTGCGGGCCAAGCACGCAGTGTTCGATCGGCTGGTCTACCACAAGCTGCGCGCGGCGCTGGGCGGCGACTGTCACGCGGCCGTCTCCGGTGGCGCACCGCTGGGAGCGCGGCTTGGCCACTTCTACCGCGGAGTGGGCCTGACCATCTACGAAGGCTATGGCCTGACCGAGACCAGCGCAGCGATCACGGTCAACCAGGTCCAGGCCGGCGGTCTGAAGATCGGGACAGTAGGAAAGCTGGTGCCCGGCAACGGTCTTCGCATCGCTGACGACAAGGAGCTGCTGGTGCGCGGCGGCGTGGTGTTCGGCGGTTACTGGCGCAACGAGCAGGCCACCGAGGACGCCTTCGCCGACGGCTGGTTCAAGACCGGCGACCTCGGCGCGGTCGACGAGGACGGCTTCTTGACCATCACCGGCCGTAAGAAGGAGCTCATTGTTACCGCGGGCGGTAAGAACGTCTCCCCCGCTTGGCTGGAGGACCAGTTGCGGTCGTACCCGCTGATCAGCCAGGCGATGGTCGTCGGGGACGCCAAACCGTTCATCGGCGCGCTGATCACCATCGATCCCGAGACGTTCGGCGGCTGGAAGGAGCGCAACAGCAAACCAGCGAATGCGTCGGTGGGCGATCTGGCCACCGACCCCGACTTGGTCGCCGATATAGACGCGGCCGTCAAACAGGCGAACCAGACGGTCTCGAACGCCGAATCGATCCGCAAATTTCGCATCCTGCCGGTCGACTTCACCGAAGACACCGGTGAACTGACACCGACGCTGAAGGTCAAGCGCAAGGTAGTGGCCGAGAAGTTCGCCTCCGATATCGAAGCGATCTACGACAAGGACTAAACGGTATAGGGAGGCTCGGGCATCCCCATACCGTTTAGATGACCGCGGTCGTGCGCTTGAGCGCGAGCACGCTATAGCAGGCTCGCCAACCGGACGACCAGTGTGTCCCAGCGCCACTGGGCGGTCACCCACTCCCGCCCGGCGGCGCCCATCGCCGCGGCCCGGTCGCGATCGGTCAGCAACTCGGTGACCGCGTCGGCGACCTTGTCCACCGAGCGGCCGTCAACTACTAATCCAGTCTTGTTGTGCTGCACGGCTTCTGGGGCTCCCCCCGATTCGCCGGCAATTACCGGCACGCCGGCGGCCGAGGCCTCCAGAAACACGATGCCCAAGCCCTCGACGTCCATCCCCGCGCCCCGAGTACGGCATGGCATCGCGAACACGTCAGCCAGTACGTAGTGGGCCGGTAGTTCGGCCGCCGGTAGCCCGCCGGTGAATGTCACATGGTCGGCCACCGCACAGTCCTGCGCCAACTTGCGCAGCCCCTCTCGGTACGGACCGCCCCCGACGATCACCAGCGCGGCTCCGTCAACCCGCTGCCGGATCGACGGCAATGCCCTGATCAGCATGTCCTGGCCTTTGCGCGGCACCAGCCGCGACAAGCACACCACGGTGGGCCGCTCGCCCAAGCCGTAACGTTCGCGAAGTTCGGCGCGAGCGGCCGGGTCGGGCCGGAACCGCTCGGTGTCCACCCCGGGCGGTAGATGTTCCAACGATGCCCCGGGCCCAAAGGCCGACGCAAACCGAGAGCGGGTGTAGCGGCTGACGAAGGTCACCACATCGGTGTCGTCACCGATGCGACGCAGTACCGATCGCGCAACCGGAAGCATCGACCAGCCCACTTCATGGCCGTGCGTACTCGCCAACCCGGGCCGCTCCGGCCTTACGGGCACGCTGCGCCAGCAAGGCCAACGGCGCGGCCGCGCCGAACCAGACGGTGTCGATACCGTGGTCGGCGATCAGCCGGCGCATCCGGGCATCGACCCCCGGGCCGGGCAGCATCAACGCGGTGGGATGGCGCACCACCCGATAGCCGGCAGCGCGCGCTGAGTCGTCAAAGGCCTCGGCGCCTTTCCATTGCGGTGCGTACACCGTCACCGAATGCGACCCGGCGTCAACCAGTCGACCCACGAACTCTCCCAGGTAGGACTGGATGCCACCAGGTCGGGGCGGAAAGTCGTTGGTTACCAGTAGGACCCGGCTCACACTGGGTAATCTAGCGGGTCAGCCACTGGTGCCAGCGCACGAGCAGGCCGGCCGGATCGATGGCCAGCACGTCTTGAGCCGTGGTGGGCACGTCGGCGTGCCTGACACCGCAGCTGGCCAAGTAGAGTTCGCGTAACTTTGCCGTCCCGTAGGTGTCGGCGACGAAACGGGCGAACCAC
>JBEKNM010000152.1:0-8967 GCA_049522835.1 Mycobacterium sp. | reverse complement strand
TAGCGGCTCGCTAGGGCTGCCATGGCTGCGCCGGGATGAGAGCGTTAGACCATGGCCCGGCGGCCGGTGAGCGCGCGGCCTAAGGTCAGCTCGTCGGCGAACTCCAGGTCACCGCCCATCGGCAGCCCGGACGCAATCCGCGTCACGGTCAGGCCCGGGATATCGCGCAGCATCCGAACCAGGTAGGTGGCGGTGGCCTCACCCTCGGTATTGGGGTCGGTGGCGATGATCACCTCGGTGATGTCGACATCGTCGACCCGCTCACCGATGCGGCTCAGCAGCTCGCGGATCCGCAGCTGATTGGGACCGACTCCAGACAGCGGATCAAGCGCACCCCCCAGCACGTGGTAGCGGCCGCGAAATTCACGGGTGCGCTCGACGGCCTGGACATCCTTGGGCTCCTCGACGACACACACCTGAGAGCCGTCCCGGCGCGGGTCGGCGCAGATCCGGCAACGCTCCTCGTCGGAGACGTTGCCGCACACCGCACAGAACCGCACGCCGTCGCGCACCTTCCCCAGCACAGCGGTCAGCCGGTCGATGTCCGGCGGTTCGACTGACAACAGGTGGAAAGCGATGCGCTGCGCGCTCTTTGGCCCGATACCCGGCAGCTTGCCGAGCTCGTCGATCAGATCCTGGACGGGTCCCTCAAACATGTCGGTGCAAAGTCAGAGTTCCGGCTGCTGAGTTGGCGGGGCCGGTGCGGCCGGCGGGGCCGGTGGGGCGCCCATGCCACCGGCCAGCGACCCCAGCCGCTCCTGCGCCATTGCGGTGACTTGCCTGGAAGCGTCGGCCATGGCGCCGACGATCAAGTCCTGCAACGTCTCGATGTCTCCGGGGTCGACGACCTTGGGATCGATCTGCACCCCGACCACCTCGCCGCTGCCTTTGACGACGACTTTGACCAGACCGCCGCCGGCTTGACCGTGAATCTCAGCGTTCGCGAGCTGATGCTGGGCCGCCAGTAGTTTTTGCTGCATCTGCTGCGCTTGAGCGAGCAGCGCCGACATATCGCCTCCGGGTTGCATGACAGTCCCCTCGCATCTTGGTCTCGAGTTGGTCTCGCCTGCGGTGTTGGGCGATTCGAAACACCCAGCGTAGTCCGCGTGACGTTACCTTTGCGCCGTGAACCTACGAGTTAGCAGACGTGTCGGCATCAGAATGGTCGTCGGCGTACTTGTCGCTGCTTGGGTAGCAATCACCCCGACCGCAGCCGCAACGCCCTCGAATATCGCCGGCATGGTCGTTTTCATCGACCCCGGCCACAACGGCGCCAATGACGCATCCATCGGCCGCCAGGTGCCCACCGGTCGCGGCGGCACCAAGGACTGCCAGGCCAGCGGGACGTCGACCAACGCCGGCTACCAAGAGCACACGTTCACCTGGGACACCGCACTGCGGGTCCGCGCTGAGCTGAACGCTCTGGGAGTCCGGACCGCCATGTCACGCGGCAACGACAATGCACTGGGACCGTGCGTCGATGAGCGCGCCAACATGGCCAATGCGTTGCACCCCAACGCGATCCTAAGTATCCACGCCGATGGTGGCCCGGCATCCGGGCGGGGATTCCACGTCAACTACTCAGCCCCGCCGCTGAATGCGGCCCAGGCCGGACCGTCGGTACAGTACGCCCGAATCATGCGCGATCAGATGCAGGCCTCGGGCATTCCGCCCGCCAACTACATCGGCCAGGACGGCTTGTACGGGCGTTCGGATCTGGCCGGCCTGAACCTGGCGCAGTACCCGTCGATCCTGGTCGAGTGCGGCAACATGAAGAACCCCGCTGACTCGGCGCTGCTCGAGTCCCCCGACGGCAGACAGAAATACGCCGACGCACTAGTCCGCGGCGTCGCGGGCTTCCTGGCCGCCCAGGGCCAGGCGCGCTAGCTCTCCAGTTCGTTCTTCAGGTTCGCCAGAACCTCGGCCTGAATCTTCTTCAGTCCCATTGGCGCAAAGGTCTTTTCGAAGAAGCCCTTGACGCCGCCCGCGCCCGTCCAGGTGGTCTTCACGGTGACGCTGGACCCGGGTCCAGCAGGAGCCACCGTCCAGTTGGTGATCATCGAAGAGTTGGCGTCCTTCTCGATGACGGTGTGGCCGGCGATATCAACGTCGACCTGCACGTCGCGAACACGCGATTTGGTGGCCTGTAGCTTCCACTTGGCGACTGTGCCCGGACCCTGCCCGCCCTGCAGCACCTGGTACTCGCTGTACTGCGGAGACAGGATTTTCGGCCGGACGGTTTGATAATCCGCCACCGCGGCTAATGTGGTCGCCGGCTCAACATTGATCAAGACCGTGCTGGCTGCGCTTACCTGTCCCATCAGGCGCAACTCCTTTTGTGATCCCGCCCGTGCGGGTGCACGGGCTGTTTCCGAAGACTAGGGTATATGTGATGCCTGTTCCCGAGTCTGCACTGTCGGCTCACGCGTCGGGCGTTGAGCGGCTGATGGGGAGTTATCGGTCCATCCCGGCAACGTCCGCGGTTCGGCTGGCCAAGCCCACCTCAAATCTGTTCCGCGCCCGCACCAAAAGCGATGCGCGCGGGCTGGATACCTCGGGGCTGACCGGCGTTCTCGGTGTCGATCCCGAAACCCGCACCGCCGACGTGGCCGGCATGTGCACATACGAGGACCTAGTAGCCACAACCCTGCCTTACGGCCTTTCGCCACTGGTGGTCCCGCAACTGAAGACCATCACCCTCGGCGGAGCGGTCAGCGGCTTGGGTATCGAGTCGGCGTCGTTCCGCAACGGCCTGCCACATGAATCGGTGCTGGAGATGGATATCCTCACCGGCGCTGGTGAATTGCTCACCGCATCCCGCACCCAGCACTCCGACTTGTTTCGCGCTTTCCCTAATTCTTATGGGACACTGGGGTATTCGACAAGACTCCGGATCGAGCTGGAGCCCGTCGCTCCGTTCGTGGCGCTGCGGCACGTCCGATTCCACTCGTTGAGCGAGATGGTCGCGGCGATGGAACGCATCGTCGATACCGGCGGACGCGGCGGCACTCCGGTCGACTATCTCGACGGGGTGGTGTTCAGCGCCGACGAAAGCTACCTATGCGTCGGAAGGCGGACCACCACCCCGGGACCGGTCAGTGACTACACCGGAAAAAGCATCTACTACCGGTCGATCCAGCACGGGTCAGCAGGGCTGCAAGGCACTGCAGGCAGTGCAAGCGCCGAAGGTGTCAAAGACGACCGGCTGACGATTCACGACTACTTCTGGCGCTGGGACACCGATTGGTTTTGGTGCTCACGCGTGTTTGGCGTCCAGAACCCGCGGCTGCGGCGCTGGTGGCCACGCCGGTACCTGCGCAGCAGCGTCTACTCCAAGCTCGTGGCCATCGACCGGCGCTTCAGCATCGCCGATCGGATCGAGGCGCGCAATGGTCGCCCGCCACGTGAGCGGGTGGTGCAGGACATCGAGGTGCCGATCGAACGGACGCGCGACTTCTTGGAGTGGTTCCTGGACACCGTGCCCATTACACCGATCTGGTTGTGCCCATTGCGGCTTCGCGATCACGACGGCTGGCCGCTGTATCCGATCCGGCCAGACCACACCTACGTCAACGTCGGGTTCTGGTCCTCGGTGCCGGTTGGCGCCACGGAGGGTAGGACCAATCGGGCGATCGAGGCGAAAGCGAGTGAGCTAAACGGGCACAAGTCGCTTTACTCCGACTCCTTCTACACCCGGGAAGAGTTCGACGACCTCTATGGCGGTGAGGCCTACAACACGGCGAAGAAGACTTACGATCCCGATTTGCGTCTTCTTGACCTCTACGCAAAGGCGGTTCAACGGAGATGACCGCAACAAGAGAGCCGCAACGCACTACGGGCAAACTCAGCATGGCCGAGGTTCTGGCAATCTTCACCGCAACCGGGCGGCACCCGCTCAAGTTCACCGCGTACGACGGCAGCACAGCCGGAACCGATGATGCCGAACTGGGGCTCGATCTTCGATCGCCCCGCGGCGCCACCTACCTGGCCACAGCGCCCGGCGAACTCGGTCTTGCCCGCGCCTACGTGTCGGGTGACCTGCAGTTGTACGGCGTACATCCTGGCGATCCTTACGAGCTGCTCAAGACGCTCACCGACAGGGTCCACTTCAGACGGCCATCGGCGCGGGTGCTGGCCAATGTCGTCCGCTCGATCGGTCTCGAGCATATGTTGCCGATCGCGCCGCCGCCGCAGGAGACACCGCCGCGGTGGCGGCGGGTCGCTGACGGCTTGATGCACAGCAAGACTCGCGACGCCGACGCCATTCACCACCACTACGACGTCTCCAACACCTTCTACGAACGGGTGCTCGGGCCGTCGATGACCTACACCTGCGCGGTCTATCCGGACGCCGACGCGACGCTGGAAGAGGCCCAGGATTACAAGTACCGGCTGATTTTCGAGAAGCTCCGGCTGCAGCCGGGCGACCGACTGCTCGACGTCGGCTGCGGGTGGGGCGGCATGGTGCGCTACGCCGCCGGCCAGGGTGTCCACGCTATCGGTGCCACACTGTCGGCCGAGCAGGCGAAGTGGGCGCAAAAAGCGATCGAGGACGAGGGGCTGACGGACCTGGCCGAGGTGCGTCACTCCGACTACCGCGACGTGCGCGAGACGGAGTTCGACGCCGTCTCTTCGATCGGGCTGACCGAGCACATCGGCGTCAAGAATTACCCCGCTTACTTCGGCTTCCTCAAGTCGAGGTTGCGCACCGGCGGTCTGTTGCTCAACCACTGCATCACCCGCCAGGACAATAAGCAGACGTCGTTTGCGGGCGGATTCACTGACCGCTACGTCTTCCCAGACGGGGAGCTGACCGGCTCGGGACGCATTGTCATGGCGATCCAGGACGCTGGTTTCGAAGTGCTCCACGCGGAGAATATCCGCCATCACTACGCGATGACGCTGCGCGATTGGTGCCGCAACCTCGTCGAAAACTGGGACGACGCAGTCGCCGAGGTCGGCTTGGCGACCGCAAAGGTGTGGGGCCTGTATATGGCAGCGTCACGGGTTGGCTTCGAAAAGAACAATCTTCAGCTGCACCACGTGCTGGCGGCCAACGTTGACGCAAGTGGCGACGACAGCCTGCCATTGCGGCCTTGGTGGACGCCCTAGTCTGATTGGCCCGATTGGCCCGCTCCTCAGCCGCCGTCGATACGACGGGCACCTAGTTCGTTCTGCAGCAGTTCGAGTGCAGCCTCTTCCGGGTCGCGCCGTGGCGCCGATGGGTCGCCGCGGCCGGCTTCAGCGAGCATGTGTTCCTCTTCGTCGCGCTGAGCGGAATCCACTTCAGGGACCGGCGCTTCCTCCTCCTTAACGGGCAAAGGGTTGGCCTCGGCGGGCGCCGGGGCGCCGGCCTCACAGCGCACCCGCCAGTTCACCCCCAAGGCGTCTTTGAGTGCTTCGGCGATGACATCAGAGTTGCGCTGTTCGGACAGCCGCTTGGCAAGCGGCGCCGATTCGTGGCTCAGCACCAACGTGTTGTCCTCTACGGCGCGAACGGTTGCGCCCGCCAACATCACCTCGGTGGTGCGGCTGCGCTGACGTACTTTGTCGCGCACCGTCGGCCACATGGTTCGTACCGCAGCCGCGTTGAGCTCACCCGGGGCAGGCGCCGGATCGGGCGCTGCCGGCGGAGGCGCTGCTGGCGGAGGCGGTTCGGGCGCGGGCTTGCGGTTCGGCTCGGACGACTTGGCGTCCGCAGCCCGGCGAGGAGGTGGGCCGGGCTGAGCCGCCGGCTCAGCCGGCGCAGGCCGAAGCGCAGCCGCCACCGGCGCCGCCACTGATGCAGTTCGGGAGGCGGGGATCGACATGTCCAGCCGGGTCTCGATCCGTTCGACGCGTTGCAGCAGGGCCGACTCGGCGTCACTGGCCGAAGGCAGCAGCATTCGTGCGCAGACCACCTCGAGCAGCAAACGTGGCGCCGTCGCACCGCGCATCTCGCCCAACCCGGCCTGTACCACCTCGGCGTACCGGGTCAGGGTCGCCGGCCCGATTCGCGCCGCTTGATCGCGCATCCGGTCCAACACGTCCTCCGGCGCATCTACCACGCCGCGGGTCGCCGCGTCGGGAACCGCCTGCAGCACGATGAGATCGCGGAAGCGCTCTAGGAGATCGGTGGCAAAGCGCCGGGGGTCGTGGCCGGCGTCGATCACCGATTCAACCGCGCCGAACAACGCCGCGGAGTCTGAAGCGGCCAAGGCGTCGACCGCGTCGTCGATCAATGCGACATCGGTGGCGCCCAGCAGCCCCAGCGCCCGCTGGTAGCTGATCCGCAGGCCGTTCGGGCCGTCTTCAGAGCCGGCCACCAACTGATCCAGTACCGAGAGCGTGTCGCGTGGCGAGCCACCGCCGGCGCGGATCACCAGCGGATACACCGCATCGTCGACGACGACGCCCTCTTGCTCACAGATCCGCCCGATCAATGCCCGCATGGTGCGCGGCGGCAGCAGCCGGAACGGATAGTGATGGGTGCGCGACCGAATAGTAGGCAGCACCTTCTCCGGCTCAGTGGTGGCGAATATGAAGATGAGGTGTTCCGGCGGTTCCTCCACGATCTTGAGCAGTGCGTTGAACCCCGCGGTGGTAACCATGTGGGCTTCGTCGATGATGAACACCCGGTAGCGCGACTGCGCCGGCGCGTAGAACGCGCGGTCCCGCAGCTCGCGCGTGTCGTCCACACCGCCGTGGCTGGCGGCGTCGAGTTCCACCACGTCGATGCTGCCGGGCGCATTGGGCGCCAACGCCGTGCAGGAGTCGCAAACCCCGCAGGGGGTGGCCGTCGGTCCCCGCACACAGTTCAACGACCGGGCCAGGATGCGCGCTGACGAGGTCTTTCCGCAGCCGCGCGGCCCGGAGAACAGGTACGCATGGTTGATCCGGCCGGCTTCCAGGGCAATCGACAGCGGCTCGGTGACGTGCTCCTGCCCCACCACTTCGGCGAAGGTTGCCGGTCGATACTTGCGGTAGAGGGCCACGGTCAGCAGGCTACCGGCGCGCGGTGACGATGCGGACCCCGCGGGGTCCGCTGAGGAGGCGGGCCATCAAGCCGCGCGCGGTGACGAGAGCCCTCCCGGCATCGAGTGTGCGTTCACGGCGTCGACTGTGAACGTAGGGCGGCTTTCTGTAGGCGGATTTTCCCGCCCTCAGCGCACAGTCGGTACCGGGGAGCCCAGCACGGACTCGGATGCGGCCAGCAGCGCGCAGGTCGCCAGCCCGTCGACCGCATCGCGCAGGTCAGGGACCGACGGGAAAGTAGGCGCGATCCGGATGTTCTTGTCCTCAGGGTCTTTCCGATACGGGAACGATGCACCCGCCTCGGTTACCGCTATACCGGCGTCCTTGGCCAGGGCGACGGTCCGGCGCGCTGTGCCCGGCAACACGTCGAGGCTGATGAAGTAGCCGCCCTTGGGCTCCGTCCAAGACGCGATCTTGGAATCGCTCAGCCGCCGATCCAGAATTTCAGCCGCCAAGGCGAATTTCGGCGCCAATATCTGCTGGTGACGCAGCATCTGCAGGCGTACCCCGTCGGCATCGCCGAAGAACCGCAGATGTCGTAGTTGGTTGACCTTGTCGGGGCCGATCGACTTCTTCCCCGCATATTGCAGATACCACGCGATGTTGCCCAGCGATCCGCCCAGGAAGCTGACGCCGGCGCCGGCGAAGGTGATCTTCGAGGTGGATGCGAAGACGTACGGTCGGTTGGGGTTGCCCGCCTTGGCGGCCAGGCCGAGGATATCGACCTGGCGGATGAAGTCCAGCGTCAATGTGTGCACCGCATAAGCGTTGTCCCAGAACAACCGGAAGTCAGCGGCCGCCGTCCGCATCTGGACCAGGCGTCGAGCCGTTTCCCAGGAGTAGGTGACGCCGGTAGGGTTGCCGAACACCGGCACCGTCCACATCCCCTTGATGGCGGGGTCGACGTCGACCAGCTCTTCGATCAGGTCGACATCGGGACCGTCGTCGCGCATCGGAATGGGGATCATCTCGATGCCCATCGTCTCGGTAATGGCGAAGTGCCGGTCGTAGCCGGGGACGGGGCAGAGGAACTTGACGCTGGGTTCGTCTTTCCAGGGCCGCCGCGAGTCCACGCCGCCGTACAACATCGAGAAAGCCACAAGATCGTGCATCAACTCCAGGCTGGAGTTGTTTCCCGCGATCAGGTTGGGCACTGGCATGCCGAGCAACTCTGCGAATATCGCCCGCAGCCCGGGGATGCCGTGCAGGCCGCCGTAGTTGCGCGTGTCGGTCCCCTCCTGGTCGCGGTAATCGTCGCCGGGCAGGCTCAGCAGCTGGTTGGACAGGTCCAACTGCTCTGAGGAGGGTTTGCCACGGGTCAGATCCAAGGCCAGCTTCTTGGCCCGCAGCTCTGCATAATCCTGCTCGTGGCGTGCGTGCAGAGCTGATAGCTCCTCAGCGCTGAGGGAATCGAACGACACCGTGGGGCCCTTTCGCTGTCGAACACCGTGGGGGCACAGGGCATAACACTGGCAGCGCGGCCCCAGACTTTAGGGGACCCCGCGCACCCGACAGTGCCCGTTGACCCTTGCTGCCTTCCGGCCCTGGGGGAGTTCACAGGATAGACGCCGCGCGGGGTCCACCGCGAGTGTAATACCTGGATCGCGCCGGTCGGCGACGACCGCGGGATTGTCGGCGTGGACCAGCGGCTACCATGGCCACGGAGGATTCGCCTAGTGGCCTATGGCGCTCGCCTGGAACGCGGGTTGGGTTAACAGCCCTCGCGGGTTCAAATCCCGCATCCTCCGCAGGCGGACGAAGCTGGTCCAAGATGCGGCCAAGCACGAAAATGATTTGGAATCGGGTCGGTCGCCTTTAGGCTGGCCTGGACTCACCGGCATGAGGAGGCGTATGGGCCGCAAGGTCGCCACACTGTGGCACGCGTCATTTTCGATTGGCGCCGGCGTCCTCTACTTCTATTTCGTGCTGCCCCGCTGGCCAGAGCTCATGGGC
>JBEKNM010000151.1:0-8982 GCA_049522835.1 Mycobacterium sp. | reverse complement strand
CCACCACCCACGTCGACAACGAGCGATCGACGCGACTGCTGGAGCGGACCGGGTTCGTGAAGGAGGGCCGGCTGGCCCGTCACGCCGTCTACCCCACTATGGGGCCCGAGCCACAAGACAGCCTGCTTTTCGCCAAGGCCTTGCGGTGAATCAGCCGTCGGGGGCCGTAGCGGCACCGAGGCGTATTGCGCCGGTTCGGATTCGACTAACGCCAACCAAAACCAGGGCTCGATCGGCTATTGCGCCACCCGGGATGCCGCGCCGCCTTTTATATCCCGGGGAGCGGAACTTGAGCTGGGTAGCACCCGATTTCCGTAGGCCGCGAGCGCGGCTGATCGCGTGGTGATGGCGCCGATGTAGCCGTCGGGGCGGATAAGCACAGCCCCGCCGTCCTTGACGTCGTAGGCCTGGTGCAGATGGCGTTCGGCGTCGAAGATGTCGGTGCCGATCTGATAGGAGTGGACGCTTTGGTGGTCCTGGTGCGGTGCGTCGGGCCCGAAGCGCAGCAGCGTCCAGTGCGGACCGGCGAAGAGCGTGAAGAGCCGAGCCGGGTGGCCATACCGGCGCGGGCCATCCAGGCACGGCGCGTCGGGTGCCCGGTCACCGGCGGCCAGCATGCCGCTACAGCCGTCGTCGAGGATCAGCGGCCCGCCCTGGTAGGTCAGATCGAGTTGCCGGGTTTCCTCGCCGCGGTGCAGCGCGTCGTCGCTACCACGCATGGTCTTGTCCAGCAGCTCGGTGCTGATCCCGAGCACGCGCGAAGCGATCGGCAGACGCTCTGCCTGGTAACTGTCGAGCAGCGCTTCAGAATCCAAGGGTGCGCCGGCGAGCCCGGAAACCACAGTGGCGAGTTTCCAGCCGAGGTTGTAGGCGTCCTGCACACCGGTGTTGAGTCCCAGTCCGCCGGCCGGCGGGTGCACGTGAGCAGCATCGCCCGCCAGGAACACCCGTCCGGCGCGGTAGCGCTGCGCCAGGCGAACATTCGAGCGCCAGATGGTGCCCCAGGTCAACTCGTGCAGCCGGATGTCGGTTCGCCCGGACGCGGCGTCGACGGTGGCCTGCAACGCGGGCAGGGTGGGCTCTAGCCCGGACACAGTGGTGTTCACCACGAAGGTGTCGGCGGCCCCGGCAAGCGGAGTGAAGGCGAAAACTTCGCGGCCGTCCAGCATCCAGCCGTGCCCGTAGTCGTGGTCCAGGCCCTCGATACGCACGTCGCCCTGCACCATCTGCACCTCGTCATCGGTCGTGCCGAGGAATGGGATCCGGAGCTGCCGGCGCACCGTGCTGTGCCCGCCGTCGGCGCCGACCAGGTAGCGAGCCCGCACCGTTTCGCCGCTTTGCAAACGAACCGTCACCCCGGCCCCTTCCTGCTCGATGTCCTGGTCGACCGCCACCACCTCGCTGCCCAGCTGCACCTCGACGCCGTGACTCGACAGCCGCGAGCGCAGGATTTCCTCGGTACGCCACTGCGGCACGAACCACAGGTTCGGATAAGGCACGTCGGCGCGCGGCGGTTCCGGCTTGGCCATCTGGTCCTCCCACACCACCGACTCCCCGTCATAGATGCGCATCACGGGTGCGCTGATACCGGCGGCGAACACCTCCTCGAGGACACCGAGGTCCTCGAAGACCTCCAGCGTGCGCGGCTGCAGTCCGTCACCGCGGGAGCCCACCGCGAACCGCTCGGCTTTGTCGACAATCCGCAAGTCAATTCCTCGGCGGGCCAGCTCAATGGCCAGTGTGAGCCCGGTCGGTCCGGCTCCGGCGATCAGAACCTGCGTGTCCATTGGCATTCTTTCCGGTGAATTATACTTCAGTGAATCTATATTCAGTCTGCACAGGTGCTAACTTTCCTGTCAAGGAGGTGACGGTGAAACGCGTGGAACAGGCCGCCGGCACCGAGGCCGCGCTCAAAGATGCTGCCCGGCGCGTGTTCGCGCAAAAGGGCTATCTGAACACCAAGATCACCGACATCACCACTGAGGCCGGCCGCGCCGCAGGATCGTTTTACAACCACTTCACCAGCAAGGAAGACCTGCTCAAGGGCCTGCTGGCAGACCTGCTCGCCGAAAGCGACCGGGATGTAATCGCTGCGGACTCACAGCACAGCGGTGACTTCACCGACCGCACTGCCGTGCGCTGGCATGTCGCGAACTACTGGCGCTTCTACACCCGCCACACCGTGGAGCTGACAGCGCTGCGCCAGGCGGCATTGGTCAACGCGGAGTTCGGCGCTCAGATGCAGGCGTTGGTCAACCAAAACATCAGCCATATTCGCGATCACCTAGACCCCATCACCGCGGCCGGTCGTACGCTGCCCGGGCGCCCGGATGTGGTTTTGGCGATGTTCGCCGGGCTGCTGGACGGGTTCGGATCACATTGGCAGATGTCCGGCGGCCAGTTCGGCGAAAGCTACGTCGACGAAGGCGAAGCGATCGATGCGTTGACCGATTTCGTCTACCGCGCGCTCAACGGACGGCCCGGATAGTCGGCCGGCGTTCCCCCGGGGGACGTTTTTTGCCCGCCTCCGAGCGACAAGACCCCGGATGTCAAAGTGCAATGCCGCGTTCCGAAAACACCGTGACAGCCTGCCGGCGTTGCCCCGGGCCACGTTTTGCCCGCCTCCGAGCGACAAGACCCCGGATGTCATAGCGGGATGCGACATTCCAAGCATGACTCAATCTCTGCGGCTGCGAGGAACCGAGCTCCGCTACACGCTGACACACCACCTATCGATTCACGGCGCAGCCACAGTCCCGGAGCTGCTCGATGCGCTGGCCTATCACAACTTTGACGTCGGTGGGCGACCGTCGAAGTCGGTGTCGGACGCACTGCGCTGGGAGATGCGTTACGGCAGAGTCCGGCGTTTGGCCCGGGGCCGCTATGGTCCTGGCTGGATGCCGCGCGGCACCGAGCACCGGATCCATCAGCGGGTCTTGGCATTGCGGACAGGAGCGGCCCAGTTGTCGCTCGGAGGCGGGCAAAAAGGCACGTCCCGACCTGGATGATTGCAGCGGCCAGCCCCCGTCAGGCGTCATCGGCAACCGCCGCCGCCGCGGTGGCGCCATTCACAGCCCCATTCAGAGCCGAAGCGTCCGGCGGAATCTCGAACTTCGGAAGCCCAACACCCACTGCGGCCGTCGCCGCATTGCGTGCCGCCTCCATCCGGGCCAGCGCCTCCCCGGTGAACACCGACAAGCCGAGGTCGTGGTTGTATCCGTGGATTTCTTTGACGTCGAGCTGGGCCAGGAAATAGATGATCTCCTTGGAGACCACCTGACCCGGAACCAGCACCGGGAAGCCGGGCGGGTAGGGCACCACGAACGTGGTGGACACCAGGGCCTTGCCCTCGGCGAGCCGTCGCCCGACGCTGCCGATCAGCACGTACTCGCGGTCGGACTCTTCATACCCCGCGTAGAAGGCCGCCCGCATGTCGCCGACCGAGCAGGCGTCGACGGGACGGAAGGCAATGTCGAACTCGCTGAAGTCGGGCAAGTGCGGCAGATCCTGGGTGATCTCCTCGACTCGGCGCTCGTGCAGTGCCCAGTCGGCCGCGCTGGCCGCCTGCTTCTCCCGGTCGAAATCGGTGGCCACCCGGCGCAGCACGTCGAGCAGATAATGCACGCTCGACCAAGTGACGCCGATGGTAAAGATCAACAGCACGCTGTTAATCGAGGTCTTGTTGATCTGGATGCCGAATCGGTCCATCAGGACCTTCTCGCGGAAGTCGTACCCGTTCATTCCGGTGTTGCCGAGGAACAGGGTGACCCGCGTCGGGTCCAGCACGAACTGATCGGACCGCCAGGCCTCGTTCCACTCGGCCAGCGCGCCCTGCCTGACCTGACGGTACGAGCTGACCGCGGAGGCCCGGAACTCCTCGGGCACCAGGTCGGACTCGTCGAGGATGCGGAACCACTTGCTGATCAGCCGGTCTTTGCGGACGCGGTGACGGAAGACCAGCGCCATGTCGTAGACCTGCCGGACCAGCTGGAATCCCTCGATGTCGACCTGCCGGCGCGCCAGGTCCAGCGAGGCGAGAAGTTGCTGGTTCGGCGACGTGGAGGTGTGGGTCAAGAACGCTTCAGTGAATGCGTCGCGGGTCAGCGCGTTGAAGTCCTGGTCGCGGATGTGGATCATCGACGCCTGCCGAAACGCCGACAGCGACTTGTGGGTCGAGTGCGTCGCGTACACCCGGACCCGCGCCCGACTGGGATCGGGCAGCAGCCGGTGGCTAACCCACTCCGACCGGGGGATCCCCTCCATCGACGCGGACCAATTCCGGTATTCCTGCGCATATTCCGGCGACGCCAACGTCTGCTCGAGACGCTCCGCCGACACCATTGCGGTCCGCTGCCGGGCCCACGGGACGGCGGTGGCAAACGCGTACCACGCCTCGTCCCACAGGAAGCAGATGTCCGGCTTGATGGCCAGCACCTCCTCCATCACCCGACGAGGGTTGTAGACGACGCCGTCGAAGGTGCAGTTGGTGAGCAGCAGCATGCGCACCCGGTGCAGCTGTCCGGCCGCCTCGAGGTCCAGCAGCGTCTTCTTGATCGTGTGCAGCGACACCGCTCCATAGATCGCGAACTGCGTCAGCGGATAGGCGTCCAGGTACAGCGGGTACGCACCGGCCAGCACCAGGCCGTAGTGGTGCGACTTGTGGCAGTTGCGGTCGATCAGCACGATGTCGCCCGGTCGGGTCAGGGACTGTACGACGATTTTGTTGGCGGTCGACGTTCCGTTGGTGACGAAGTAGGTGTGGTCGGAGTTCCACGTGCGCGCGGCCTTGTCCATCGCTTTCTTGATGTTGCCGTGCGGGTCCAGCAGCGAGTCCAGGCCGCCTGAGGTGGTCGAGGTCTCGGCCATGAAGATGTTGCGGCCGTAGAACTCGCCCATGTCCTGCAGCGACTTGGAGTTGAAGATGCTGGCGCCACGCGCGATGGGAAGGGCGTGGAATTGGCCGACCGGCGCCGACGCATAGGCGCGCAGGGCGTCGAAAAATGGTGTGGCGAACCGGTTCCGCAAGCCGGCAAGCACGGTGCTGTGCAGATCGGTGACGTCGTTGAGCCGGTAGAACGTGCGGTCAAAGACGTCCGGCTCGTTGTCATTGCCCGCCGCGATCGACTCGTCGGTGAGCAGATAGAGGTCGATATGTGGCCGCAGCTCGCGAATCCACTCGCCGCATTCGATCCAGTCGTTGGCGCAGTCGGGGGCGACCGCCCCGACCTCTGAGTCGTTGGGCCCTAGCAACGTGTTCATCAACGGCACCCGGTCACGCGAACGCAGCGGCAGGTCGTGGCGGATGATCGCGGCCTGAATCTCGCCGTTCAGCGCGACCGCGGTGATGGCGTCCTCGACGCTCGGCAGGACAAGGAACTCGAACTGCACGTCATCGGACGGGCAGCGCAGCGCCCGCAGGCTTTCGGCCAGACAGTCAGGCGCCGTGGCCGGTGAGTCGTCGGCGAGCAACACCGTGTAGAACTGCTGCTGCTTGGCTTGGGCCACCAACTCCTGGTCGGCCAATGGCGCGGAAGTGTCGAAAAGCCCTGCGCGGTCGCCATATTCGGATAGCAGGCGCACAGCCAGCGACACCTCTTCGCTGAGCCGGACCACGGAGAGACTCTCGAGATGAGCCCGGAAGGTCGCCAGATTGGCCGCCCCGGGGTACAGCCAGTACCGCTCGTAGGCGGCGATGCGGTCCATCAGGCGCTTCACCCGGGCGACGTCGTGGGCTTTGTCCAGCCCGGCAAGGTCGACCTCGGCGAGGTTACGGCATGCGTCGTCGAGCAGATTCCAGGTGTCTACGCGTGCATACGACGGGTTGGCTACCGCCGCTAACGCCGACACCCGAAGGCGTCGGGGGCGGGCAAAGTCTGAATTCATGTCGCCACCTGCTTCTTCGCCGGGAGCCGCGTCAGTGCATTTCGTAAGTATCGCGGGAGAGAACGAAATAATGCCCGGTACTGTCATCTTCGCACGTCATCCCGGAGGTTTGGCTGGCGCAGGTCATCGGGCTGATCGACCGCCCCTGGCGGATGCTGTTTCGCTCGCGATGTCGACCCGGGTCGGTCAGCGGTGTGGCTTGTTTTCGCTGCCGTCGCTTTCCAGGACCCGCCGACTACTCCGATTGCCGGGGAAGTTCGCCCCCCAACGGAGCACCGGCAGCTCCCAACGACGCGCGGGCAGATCCGTTACGTCGCCGAGCGACCTGATCACGGCCTGCGTCAGGCCCATGAGGGCGGCCATCACCGGCAGCAGCGGCTGCAGCGGCTTGGCCGCCGTGCGGACCGTGCTGATCCGGCGGGCCATGATGAGGCGTTCGATCGAGTGATACAGCCAGGCGCCAACGCCCAGCGCATAGATCGAGAGCGCCGACGCGATGATGGTCAGCCCATAGGCGGCGCATACCACAGCGCCCAGGACCACCGTTGCAGCCAGGAAGGAGGCGATGACGACGCGCAACTCGAGGCGGGTCATGAAGGTGGCCCCTGGTTTTCCGGCGTGCCGGCGGCGCTGGAGCGCACGGCTCGAGCGGCCGCGCGGATCTGCGGCGTCACCAACATGATCTGTCCCAGTACGCCGTTGACGAAGCTGGGCGAGTCGTCGGTAGAAAGCTCCTTGGCCAGCCGTACGGCCTCGTCGACGGCGACCGGTTGCGGCACATCTTCGGCATACAGCAGCTCCCACACCGCGACTCGCAACACGGCGCGGTCCACCGCCGGTAGCCGGTCCAGCGTCCAGCCCTGCAGATGCGAGCTGATCAGGTCGTCGATATGCGCGGCGTGTTCGCTGACGCCGCGAGCCACCGTGGCTGTGTAGGGGTTTAGCGGCGCCACATCCGATTTTGCTTCCGCCAGCGCGGTCCGAACGCCGACGATCTCCACCGGGCTCAGACCGCGGGCCTCGGCCTCGAACAACAGGTCGACGGCGCGCTTGCGGGCCTGATGGCGTCCTTTGACAGGTTTAGCAGGCTTAGCGGGCTCAGGCATGCGGCCTGCTCACGCGTTTACACGTCCCAGGTAGCTGCCGTCGCGGGAATCCACCTTCAGCTTGTCCCCAGTGTTGATGAACAGCGGCACGTTGATCTGCGCACCGGTCTGCAGGGTCGCGGGCTTGGTGCCCGCGCTGGACCGGTCGCCCTGCAGGCCCGGCTCGGTGTGGGTGACCTCAAGTTCGACGGTCACCGGCAGCTCGATGTAGATCGGCGCTCCGTTGTGGAACGCCACCTGCACCGGCAAACCCTCGAGCAGAAACCGCGCGTCGTCACCGACCAGCGACTCCGGCAGCGGGTGCTGTTCGTAGTCCTGGCTGTCCATGAACACGAAGTCCGAACCGTCGCGGTACAGGTAGGTGGTGTCGCGGCGGTCGACGGTGGCGGTGTCCACCTTCACACCGGCGTTGTACGTCTTGTCGACGACCTTGCCCGAGAGCACGTTCTTCAGCTTGGTTCGCACGAACGCCGGGCCCTTCCCGGGTTTGACGTGCTGGAACTCGGTGATCGTCCACAGTTGCCCATCGATCACCAGGACAAGTCCGTTCCTGAAGTCAGCAGTGCTCGCCACGGTCGGTAAATCTCCTACAGGATGGCCAGTTCTTTGGGGAACCGGGTCAATAGTTCCGGGATCTGCCCGGCGGCTTCTGAGGTGCCTCGTGTCGTCTCAGAGGCCACCACCAAGGTGTCCTCGATGCGGACACCGCCGCGGCCTGGTAAATAGACGCCGGGCTCCACGGTCACCACAGAGCCCGCAAGTAGTGTACCGGCGGACGTGGCACCGATTCCCGGCGCTTCGTGGATCTGCAGGCCCACGCCATGCCCCAAACCGTGGCCGAACTGCTCGCCGTAGCCCGCGTCGACGATCAGCTGGCGTGCCGCTGCGTCCACCTCGCGCAAGCCGGCTCCCGGCCGCAACGCCTCCCGCCCGGCCCGCTGCGCTTCGGCGACCAGTGCATAGATCTCCAACTGCCAGTCAGCGGCCTTCCCCAGCACGAACGTGCGGGTCATGTCGGAGTGATAGCCGGCCACCAGCGCGCCGAAATCGATCTTGACGAAATCGCCCTCCGCCAGCGCCGCGTCGGTGGGCCGGTGGTGCGGGATCGCGGAATTCGGCCCAGCGGCCACGATGGTCTCGAACGAAATCGCATCAGCGCCGTGGTCAAGCATCAGGGCCTCTAGGTCGCGGGCCACCTCACGTTCAGTTCGGCCGGGCCGCAGACCGCCGCGCTCGACCAGGTCGCTCAGCGCAGCGTCAGCCGCCTCGCAGGCCAGGCGGAGCAGCGCCAGCTCGCCTGCGTCTTTGATCTCGCGCAGCGCCTCTACGGTTCCGGCGGCCCGCACCAGCTGGGTGGCCTCGCTGCACGTCTGGCTCGATGCCTGGTCCGACGCGTCGCTCGATTGTTGGGCCGACTTCCGCTCAACCACCTCACTGGTGAGCGCGTCAAAGCCGTCGACGGTGACCACATTGCTTTCGAAGCCCAGCTTCCGCACGCCATCGTCAGCGGCCCGGCCGGCCAGGTAGCGCCCGACGGCCCGCTCGATAGCGACCTCGAGGTCGGGTGCTTGCTCGGCGGCCTGCGTGCGGTAGCGACCGTCGGTGGCCAACACCGCGCCGCGATCGTCTGCGAACACCAGCAGCGCGCCGTTAGATCCAGTGAAGCCTGATAGATAGCGCACGTTGACCAGGTCTGTGACCAGCATCGCATCTAACCCACTGGCCCCGATTTGCGCCTTTAGATTGTCTCGACGCTGGAAATATGTCACGACACTTGACGGTACTCGCTACGCTGGTGGCCCATGAGAACTTGGATGCTGCGCGGATTGGTGTTCGGAGCGGTAATGGTCGTCGTCCGGTTGATTCAGGGAACGATCATCAACGCGTGGCCGACGCAAGCCGGACTGGTCAGCCTGGTGCTGCTGACGCTGTACATCGTCGGCGTTGTCGTGTGGGGCGTGCTCGACGGCCGCGCGGACGCCGTAGCAAATCC
>JBEKNM010000150.1:0-8998 GCA_049522835.1 Mycobacterium sp. | reverse complement strand
CGTGATGGTCTTCGAAAAGGACCTGGGCACCTCGCTGCTTCTGTACGCGTCGTTTCTGGTGGTCGTTTACCTCGCCACCCAACGCTTCAGTTGGGTCGTCATCGGCTTGGTGCTGTTCGCCGTGGGAAGCGTTGCGGCGTACTTCATGTTCGGGCACGTCCGGGTTCGCGTGCAGACGTGGTGGGATCCGTTCGCCGATCCCGACGGCAGCGGCTATCAGATCGTGCAATCGCTGTTCAGCTTTGCCACCGGCGGCATCTTCGGCACCGGGCTCGGCAACGGTCAACCCGACACCGTGCCGGCGGCGTCGACAGATTTCATCATCGCCGCGTTCGGCGAAGAGCTCGGGCTGGTAGGACTGGCCAGCATTTTGATGCTCTACACAATCGTCATCGTGCGAGGCTTACGCACGGCAATCGCGACACGAGAAAGTTTTGGCAAACTACTGGCCGCCGGCCTGGCATCGACGCTGGCCATCCAGCTGTTCATCGTCGTCGGCGGCGTCACCGGGCTGATTCCTCTGACCGGGCTGACCACACCGTGGATGTCCTACGGCGGGTCGTCACTGCTGGCGAACTACGTGCTGCTGGCCATCCTGGCCCGCATCTCGCACAGCGCTCGACGTCCATTGCGCACCCGCCCGCACAAGTCGCCGATCGCGGCGGCCAGCACAGAGGTGATCGAGCGCGTATGAACGCCTCTCTCCGCCGGATCTCGGTGACCGTGATGGCGTTGATCGTGTTGCTACTACTCAACGCCACGATGACCCAGGTGTTCACCGCCGACGGCCTGCGTGCCGACCCGCGCAACCAGCGTGTCCTGCTTGACGAGTATTCACGTCAGCGCGGCCAGATCATCGCCGGCGGGCAACTGCTGGCCTATTCCGTAGCCACCGACAGCCGCTTTCGTTTCCTGCGGGTGTATCCCAACCCAGCGGTGTATGCCCCGGTTACCGGGTTCTACTCGTTGCGCTACTCGAGCACCGGCCTCGAACGCGCCGAAGACCAGCTGCTGAACGGCTCCGACCAGCGGCTGTTCGGGCGCCGGTTGGCCGACTTCTTCACGGGTCGCGACCCGCGCGGCGGCAATGTCGAAACGACGCTCAATCCCCGAGCCCAGCAGGCTGCTTGGGACGCGATGCAGCAAGGCTGCGGAGGCCCGCCGTGCAAGGGAGCTGTCGTCGCGCTGGAACCGTCCAGCGGCAAGGTTTTGGTCATGGTGTCGTCGCCGTCCTATGACCCCAACCTGTTGTCGTCGCACGATCCCACGCAGCAGCAGCAGGCGTGGCAGCGGCTTCGCGACGACCCAGACTCCCCGATGACCAACCGCGCCATCTCCGAGACCTATCCGCCTGGTTCCACGTTCAAGGTGATCACCACCGCCGCGGCGCTGCAGGCCGGTGCCACGGTGGACGAGCAGTTGACCGCCGCGCCCAAAATTCCGCTGCCCGACAGCACGGCCACTTTGGAGAACTACGGTGGCGCCCCATGCGGGAACGTACAGACCGTGCCCCTCAGCCAGGCATTCGCCCTCTCCTGTAACACCGCATTCGTCCAGCTGGGCATCCTCACCGGTGGCGACGCCCTGCGTAGCATGGCGCATTCGTTCGGCATGGACAGCACTCCGAGCGTAATTCCGCTGCAGGTCGCAGAATCGACTGTCGGGATAATCCCGGACGCCGCCGCGCTGGGGATGTCGAGCATCGGCCAGAAAGACGTCGCGCTGACGCCGCTGGAGAACGCGGAGGTTGCCGCCACCATCGCCAATGATGGGGTGACGATGCAGCCCTACCTGATCGACAGCCTCAAGGGGCCAGACCTGTCCACCATCAGCACCACTGCCCCCTATCAGCAGCGCCGCGCGGTGTCGCCGCAGGTCGCCGCTAAGCTGACAGAGCTGATGGTCGGCGCCGAGAAGGTCACACAGCAGAAAGGGGCCATTCCCGGCGTGCAGATCGCATCCAAGACTGGTACCGCGGAGCATGGCACCGACCCGCGTCACACTCCACCGCACGCGTGGTACATCGCCTTTGCGCCCGCGCAAACTCCGAAGGTTGCCGTGGCGGTGCTTGTAGAGAATGGCGCCGACCGCCTGTCCGCGACCGGGGGTGCGCTCGCGGCGCCGATCGGACGGGCCGTGATCGAGGCTGCGTTGCAGGGGGGACCATGAGCCCGCGAGTTGGTGTGACGCTGTCAGGGCGGTACCGCCTGCAGCGCCTGATCGCCACCGGTGGCATGGGCCAAGTCTGGGAGGCGGTGGACAGCCGGCTGGGCCGGCGCGTTGCGGTCAAGGTGCTCAAGGCGGAGTTCTCCCAGGACCCGGAGTTCATTGAGCGCTTCCGCGCTGAGGCGCGCACGACCGCGATGCTCAACCACCCCGGTATCGCCAGCGTCCATGACTACGGCGAAAGCCAGATGGATGGCGAGGGGCGCACCGCTTACCTGGTGATGGAACTGGTCAACGGCGAGCCGCTCAATTCAGTGCTCAAGCGCACCGGGCGGCTGTCGCTGCGGCATGCGCTGGACATGCTCGAGCAAACTGGCCGCGCTCTTCAAATTGCGCACGCCGCCGGCTTGGTGCACCGCGACGTCAAACCGGGCAATATCTTGATCACCCCCACCGGGCAGGTGAAGATCACCGACTTCGGTATCGCCAAGGCTGTCGACGCCGTGCCGGTGACCCAGACCGGCATGGTGATGGGCACCGCGCAATACATCGCACCCGAGCAGGCTCTGGGTCACGACGCAACCCCGGCCAGTGATGTCTACTCACTGGGAGTCGTTGGGTACGAAGTGGTTTCAGGTAAGCGGCCATTCACCGGCGACGGCGCTCTGACCGTGGCGATGAAACACATCAAAGAGCCCCCTCCGCCGCTTCCCTCCGAGCTACCACCCAATGTGCGAGAGCTCATCGAGATCACGCTGGTCAAGAACCCAGGTATGCGTTACCGGAGCGGGGGACCGTTCGCCGATGCTGTCGCCGCGGTGCGGGCCGGCCGTCGTCCGCCGCGGCCAAGCCAGTCACCGCCTGCTGGCCGGGCTTCCCCGGCGGCGATCATGCCGGCGGGCCCACCGACCAGGGCCGCGACCAGCTCCGCCCGCGGCGCTGCGCCGCGGCGGTCCCGGCCGTCAACGGGCGGCCATCGCCCGCCGCCGGTCCGGCGCACATTCTCGTCCGGCCAGCGCGCGCTGCTGTGGGCCGCAGGGGTGCTCGGAGCACTCGCGATCATCATCGCGGTGCTCATCGTCATCAATTCCCGCACGGGAAACGAGCAACAGCAGACACCCCCGCCGACGGTCACCGACACGGGGACCCCACCCGCCACCGGGCCCCCTCCGCCCACCAAAACTCCTACCGGTTCGGGGACCGGCCACAACCTGCGAATTAGTTGGACGGATCGCGGAGAAATAGGTAATCCTGGACTCCAGAGCAGGCCGCCCGAAGTCAGCTGGGTTGTCCCGCTGACACCCCCCGCGCGGCAGGCCCGACATGAGACACCGGAATGACCACCCCTCAGCACCTGTCCGACCGTTATGAGCTAGGCGACATCCTCGGTTTCGGAGGAATGTCGGAGGTTCATTTGGCCCGCGACGTCCGCTTACATCGCGACGTCGCGGTTAAGGTGCTGCGCGCTGATCTGGCCCGCGATCCAAGCTTCTACCTACGCTTTCGACGTGAGGCGCAAAACGCCGCTGCGCTGAACCACCCGTCCATCGTGGCGGTATACGACACCGGCGAGGCGACTACACCCGCCGGGCCGCTGCCCTACATCGTCATGGAGTACGTCGAAGGCGTCACTTTGCGCGACATCGTGCACACCGACGGTCCCCTGCCACCCCGGCGGGCCATCGAGATCATCGCCGACGCATGCCAGGCGCTGAACTTCAGTCATCAGAACGGCATCATCCACCGCGATGTCAAGCCGGCGAACATCATGATCAGCTCGACCAATGCAGTCAAGGTGATGGACTTCGGCATTGCACGCGCTATCGCCGACAGCGGCAACAGCGTCACCCAGACCGCAGCCGTGATCGGCACCGCTCAATACCTGTCACCCGAACAGGCTCGCGGCGATTCCGTCGACGCCCGCTCCGACGTCTATTCGTTGGGCTGCGTTCTTTACGAAATGCTCACCGGTGAACCACCTTTCACCGGGGACTCGCCTGTGTCAGTCGCCTACCAGCATGTTCGCGAAGACCCGATTCCACCGTCGCAACGGCACCCGGGCATCTCCGCTGAGCTCGACGCCGTGGTGCTCAAGGCGCTGGCCAAGAACCCGGAAAACCGCTATCAGACTGCGGCGGAGATGCGTGCCGACCTGGTCCGGGTGCACAACGGCGAGACACCCGAGGCGCCCAAGGTGTTCACTGACGCCGAACGCACCTCACTGCTGGCGCCTTCTGGATCGAACATCGTGGGTCCGCGGACCGATCCGCTACCTCGCCAGGACGACGCCGACGGCGATCGCACCGGCGGGTCGATCGCTCGGTGGGTTGTCGCTGTCGGGGTGCTGGCGGTCCTGACGATCGCCGTCGTCATCGCGTTCAACACGTTCGGCGGCACTACCCGGGATGTTCAAGTGCCCGACATGCGGGGCCAAGTGTCCGCCGATGCCATCGTCACGCTGCAAAACCGGGGCTTCAAGACGCGCACCCTGCAGAAGCCCGACTCGACGATTCCGCCCGACCACGTCATCGACACCGACCCCGGCGCCAACGCGTCGGTGAACGCGGGCGACGAGATCACCATCAGCGTCTCGACCGGACCCGAGCAGCGCGAAGTACCCGACGTCTCCTCGCTTAGTTACGCTGACGCGGTCACCAAGCTGAAAGCCGCCGGATTCAACAAGTTCAAGCAGGCGAACTCGCCGTCGACCCCGGAGCTGCTGGGCAAGGTGATCGGGACCAACCCGCCGGCTAACCAGACGTCGGCAATCACCAACGTCATCACCCTCGTCGTGGGCTCCGGGCCGGAGACCAAGCTGATCCCCGATGTCGGGGGCCAGACCGTTGATGTCGCGCAAAAGAACCTCAACGTCTATGGCTTCACCAAGTTCAGCCAGACGTCGGTGGACAGCCCCAAGCCTGCCGGTGAGGTTCTCGGCACCAATCCGCCCAAGGGCCAGACTGTTCCGGTCGATTCGATCATCGAGCTGCAGGTGTCCAAGGGCAATCAAATCGTGATGCCCGACGTGACCGGGATGTTCTGGAACGACGCCGAGCCCCGGTTACGCGCGCTGGGCTGGATAGGGGTGCTCGACAAGGGCCCCGACGTCGACGCCGGCGGTTCCCAGCACAACCGGGTGGTCTATCAGAACCCGCCGGCCGGCAGCGGGGTCAACCGCGACGGGATCATCACGCTGAAGTTCGGTCAGTAGCCGCGGGACCTGCCGGGAAATACGGTCGAACCGCGGCGTGGACCTCGCTCTCCAGCCGGCGGACCAACGTGTCGTCGCTCGCCCGCCCGCAATAGGTCAGCCAGTTTGCCAGCATCCGGTGCCCGCCCTCGGTCAGAATCGACTCCGGATGGAACTGGACCCCGTGAATCGGCAGCTCGGTGTGGCGCACCGCCATGATCACACCACTCCGGGTGCGGGCCGTGACCTCTAACATCGCCGGCAACGACTCCGGCAGGATGGTCAGCGAGTGGTATCGGGTCGCGGTGAATGGATCCGGGAGCCCTTGCAACACGCCGACATTCGTGTGAAATACGCTGCTGGTCTTGCCATGCAGCAACTCGGGTGCGCGGTCCACGGTGGCGCCGAATGCGACGCCGATAGCCTGGTGCCCCAGGCAGACCCCTAGCAGTGGGGTGCGCACCGCGGCACAAGCATGCACCAGGCTGATCGACGCACCCGCGCGTTCCGGGGTGCCCGGCCCCGGGCTGAGCAGAACACCGTCGAATTGCGCGGCAACAGCGGCCTCATCGGTTAGCCGGGCGTCGTCATTGCGCCAGACCTCGGCGTCGACGCCTAGCTGTCCGAGGTACTGCACCAGGTTGAACACGAAGCTGTCGTAGTTGTCGACAACCAGGATGCGCACCGTGTCAGGTTACCGCCCGATCGAATTCGCGGCTCCGGCCTAGTAGGCCTCAGTACCCCACGGGGCCGGCGGGCTCCGCGTAATGCATCCGGACCGGTTCGGAATAGCCGACGATCTGCACGTCCGGCTTGACCTCTTCGCGATAGCCGAGGCCGAATCGAACCACGTACTGCTTGTAGAGGGTCACCAGGGGAGCGGCGGCCAGAGCCGATTGCATTGCCGCAGCGTTGCCGATCGCGGTAATCGTGTAGGGCGGGCTGTAGGTACGCCCGTTGAGTAGCAAGGTGTTCCCGACGCAGCGCGGCACCGAGGTTGCGATGATCCGCTGGTCCTGCATCTGAATCGCCTCCGCGCCGGCGCTCCACAACGCGTTGAGGACGGCTTGGATGTCTTGCTGGTGCACCACCAGGTCGTCGGGCGATGCATCGCGCGGGAAGCGGCCATTGGCGTCGCGCTGCGCGTCCAGCAGCGTCACCGCCAGACCGGGCCCGTGGACCGGGTCCATGCCAGCTCCACCAGCCAGCTCGGCCGACCGCTTCAACATTGCCGCCAGTGCGGCATCCGGAGACCGCCCGTGTACAGAGTCAAGCCGGTTGGCCAGCTCGTCGCGTTCGGCGTTGAGGCGGCTTACCGACAACTGTGCCTCACGGACCAGGTCGACCAGACGCGGCGCGTCGCTGCGGCGGATCTCGGCGCCGCCGGACACCCCGTGCGTTGCGGCCAGCAGCAGCCCGGCCAGCAGGCACACCAACGGGACACCGAAACGCCACGGTGAGCGGCGCGTATCAATCATCGACTCTCCGTTTCCTGGTCAACGGCCAGGTGAGTTAGTCTCGTAGCCAAGCTAGCGTGCAGCTGCGATCGTTATCGTTGCACCCCGTCCCGCTCACCGTGTTGTTGTTGAGGTAATCCCGAGTAATCCCCGAGGTACCCAGAGGTAGGCATGCCCAAGTCCAAGGTCCGCAAGAAGAACGACTTCACCGTCAGCACCGTCAGCCGCACGCCGGTCAAGGTGAAAGTCGGGCCGTCGAGCGTGTGGTTCGTTGCGTTGTTCGTCGGTCTGATGTTGATCGGGCTCGTTTGGTTGATGGTGTTCCAGTTGGCCGCCGTCGGAAGTCAGGCCCCGCCCGCGCTCAACTGGATGGCGCAACTCGGCCCGTGGAACTACGCGATCGCGTTCGCTTTCATGATCACCGGTTTGTTGCTCACGATGCGTTGGCACTGACCAAACTTGACGCCGTAATGTATTCATCTTGCGGTCATTCTGTTTCCCTGCCAGCAACCAACCTGTCACCCAATCACACGCGTGTGATTTATCCCCACTGTTGATAGCGCTTGTGGATAACTGCATCGCCAGTGGTGGGAGGGGATAGGTCGGGCATGCAGCAAACAGCTTGGGAGCCGCCGGCGGCGGGAATCGCTGGTTGGGGGGCCGTCGGCGTTTTGATGGCTATCGCCTGTGTGACCCTCGTCACAGACGCGCCGGGGCGTCTGCTGACCGGCGTTGCCGCGCTGGGTCTGGTTGTGTTTGCGGGGATGTCGTGGCGCGCGCGGCCAAAGCTGGCAATCACCCCAGAGGGTCTGGCGCTGCGGGGCTGGTTCCGGACGCAGTTATTGCGGCAACCCCACATCAAGATCATCCGGATAACCGAGTTCCGGCGCTTTGGCCGCAAAGTCCGGTTACTCGAGATCGAAACGATCAACGGAGGGCTGGTGATCTTCTCCCGTTGGGACCTCGGGACCGAGCCGTTGAAGGTGCTCGATGCGCTCACCGCCGCCGGTTACGCCGGTGATAAGCGGCGCTGAGCGCAAGCCGCCGAGGGGTGGCTCGGTAGGGCTTAGGAGATTGTGATCGACTCGATGAGAACCGGGTCCGTGGGCCGGTCGTTGCCGTCGGTTGCGGTCGTCGAGATCGCGTCGACAACCCGTTGCGACTCGGAGTCGGTCACTTCGCCGAAGATCGTGTGACGCCGGTTCAAGTGCGGGGTCTTGCCGACGGTGATGAAGAACTGCGAGCCGTTGGTGCCCGGGCCCGCATTGGCCATCGCCAGCAGGTAAGGCTTGTCGAACTGCAGCTCAGGGTGGAATTCGTCGGCGAACTTGTAGCCCGGGCCACCGCGACCCGTGCCCGTGGGATCGCCGCCCTGGATCATGAAGCCCTGGATCACCCGGTGGAAAACCGCTCCATCATAGAACGGGCCGGCAGGGCTACCCGACGCATTTTGCATCGAGTACTCCTTGGTGCCCTGCGCCAGGCCAACGAAGTTGGCGACAGTCTTGGGCGCGTGGTTTCCGAACAGGGCGACCTTGATGTCGCCGCGGTTGGTATGCAGCGTGGCGGTGGCAGTCTGAATAGGGCTGTTAGTCACGACACGAGAGTCTGCCATTACGCGCGGGCCCGCCCGCACCCGGTGTCACTCGACCAGAGTCGCCCGCCGAACACACGGCGCGCTCACGATAGGCCCGCCGGCGTCGCTGTGGTGGCAGTCTGTAGGTTTCACGAGCGGCATAGAAAGGCAGCAGATGAGAGCGCAGGCGAAGTCCCGGTTGACACCCCGTGAGCGGCTGGCCCGGGGCCTGACCTACTCGGCAATGGGACCGCTGGACGTCACACGTGGGGTCGTCGGACTCGGGGTCCATTCCGCGCAGGCGACCGCGTCGGGCCTGCATCGCCGTTACCGGGAGGGCCGCCTGGCACATGTCGTCGCCGCGGCGCACGAAGCGGTCGCGCAGGAGCTGGCCGCCGCGCAGGAAGTGGTCACAAGCCTGCCCCAAGCGCTACAGGAGGCGCGGCGGTCGCAACGCCGCAGCAAGCGACCGTTGCTGATCGCGGGGGTCGTCGTCGCGGTGCTGGCCGGCGGCGCCGCCGCATTCAGCATCCTCCGGCGCTCATCGCGTGCGGAGCCGTCGCCCCGCCCACCCAGAGTCGATGTGCAACCGCTGCCCTAAGCGCGTGC
>JBEKNM010000149.1:0-9039 GCA_049522835.1 Mycobacterium sp. | reverse complement strand
AGCTTCCGACATGTCCAGCGTCAGACTCTTGACCCCGGTGTAGAGCCCGTAATTCCCTTCGGGTGTGAATAGAGCTTGTGGGGTGAAATTCTGGAAAAAAGGCTTGATGAAAAGGTTGAAATTGGTCGCGATGAAGTCCGGGGTAGGTATCGGCTCCCCGCTGCCGCCCATGATCAATGCCACGTTCTCGGCGCTGGTGGCGCCAGGCCCAGCGAGCAGGCCGTTGGCTCCGGTCCCCGCGCTGATCGTGGCAAGCAGCTGCCCCAAATGCGAGGCGTTGGCCGCCTCGGCGCCGGCGTAGACCCCCGCACCCGCCGTCAGCGCCTGCATAAACTGCTGGTGAAACGCCGCCGCCTGCGCACTTACCGCCTGATAGGCCTGAGCGCGTTGGGAAAATAACGCCGCGATCGCCGCCGACACCTCATCCTGAGCCGCAGCCACGATCCCCGTTGTGTGAGCAGCCGCGGACGCATTCGCGGCGTTGAGCGTTCCAGCGATACTGGCCAAATCCGTTGCCGCCGAATCCAGGATCTCCGGCACCGCGATGAGATACGACATCTGAAACCTCCGGTGGGTCATGACGGCCAGCTGGCGTCCGATCACACCGGGACGTGCCGGCCGGAACGGAGCGGATCGCGTTTGAGAGCAAACGTCTTGAAAGTGGCGAGATACTCTCCGACATTCCGCCCGGTCCAGCCCTGGCAATGCCGCACCTTGCTCAACGAAGGAGGGCCAGACAATCCCGTCGAGACATGGTGCAAATCAAGAGCCCGCCCCGTAGACCGGGACCGGCGGACGCGACTTGGCCAGCAGGTCGGCGACGACGGGCCCCAACTCGGCGGGATCCCAACGGGCGCCCTTGTCGATCTGCGGGCCGTGCGCCCAGCCCTCTGCAACGCGGATCTTGCCGCCCTCGACTTCGAACACCTTTCCGGTGACGTCGCGCGACTCGGCGCTGCCCAGCCAGACCACCAGCGGCGAGATGTTTTCCGGGGCCATCGCGTCGAAATCGTCGTCCTGCGTTGCCATCATCTCGGCGAAGACAGTCTCGGTCATGCGCGTCCGGGCCGACGGTGCGATGGCGTTGACGGTGACGCCGTAACGACCCATCTCGGCGGAGGCGACGAGCGTCATGGCCGCGATACCGGCTTTGGCGGCGCTGTAGTTACCCTGCCCGACGCTGCCCTGTAGGCCCGCACCGGAACTGGTGTTAATGATCCGTGCGTCAACGGTTCTGCCCTCTTTGGACAGCCCACGCCAGTACGACGCGGCGTGCCGCATCGTGGCGAAATGGCCCTTGAGGTGCACGGCGATGACAGCGTCGAACTCCTCCTCGCTGGTGTTGGCCATCATCCTGTCGCGCACGATGCCGGCGTTGTTTACCAGAACATCCAGACCACCGAACGTGTCGATCGTGGTCTGAACAAGGGCAGCCGCTTCGTTCCAGTCGGCGACGTTGGATCCGTTGGCGACGGCTTCGCCACCGGCCGTGGTGATCTCGTCGACCACGCCCTGCGCGGCGCTGCCGCCGCTTGCGGGCGACCCGTCCAGACCAACACCGATGTCGTTGACGACGACGCGCGCGCCTTCGGCCGCGAAGGCCAGCGCATGCGCTCGACCGATACCGCCGCCCGCTCCGGTGACGATGACGACACGGCCGTCAACCAAGCCGCTGACCACGCCCATACCGATTGCTCCTTGCTCGTTACTTGTTGGCGCTCGAGGCGGCCAGGTACGGCGGCGGCTCACCGCCGCCGTGCACCTCCAGCGTGGCTCCGCTGATGTAGGAGGCCACATCGGAAGTCAGAAACGCCGCGGCCCAGCCGATGTCGGCCGGCTTCGCCAGGCGCCCCAATGGCACGGTGGCGGCGACGCGGGCGATGGACTCGGCATCACCGTAGAACAGTTCCGACCGTTCGGTCTCCACCATGCCCACCACCACCGCATTAACCCGGACTTTGGGAGCCCATTCCACCGCCAATGTAAGGGTGAGGTTTTCGAAACCCGCCTTGGCCACGCCGTAGGCGGCAGTACCTGGGGTGGGACGACGACCGCTCACGCTGCAAATGTTCACAATCGACCCACCGTTGGGCTGCTTTTGCATCAGCGCGTTGGCGTGCTGCGAAACCAGTAGCGGTGCAAGCACGTTGAGTTCGACGATCTTGCGATGAAAGTTGTGCGTGGCCTCAGCCGCCAAGGCATACGGCGATCCTCCGGCGTTGTTGACCAACACGTCGAGGCGGCCATGGCGTTCGCTGATGGCCTCGATGAGCCGAGTCACCGAGTCCTCGTCGCGGATGTCGCAGGGATGGAACTCGTAGGGCAAACCCTCGACCGCGTGTCGTGCGCAGGTGATCACGATTGCGCCTTGTTCGGCGAAAACCGAACTGATACCGGCGCCTACCCCTCGAACGCCGCCGGTCACCAGAACCACTCGCCCGGCCAAGCCCAAATTGACGGCATCGGCTCCTTCCGGGCGAGTCACTGTGCTAGCGTACCAAGCAAGTGCTTGCTTAGGTAGTCAGCCAGCAATTCTTCATAGGAAGTGGCCAGGAATTCCGATGCCCATCACATCCACTACCAAAGAGCCGGGCATAGTCGCGGTCACCGTCGACTACCCGCCCGTCAACGCCATCCCGTCAAGCGGCTGGTTCGAACTCGCCGATGCGATCACGGCCGCCGGCAACAACCCCGATACGCACGCGGTGATCCTGAGGGCTGAGGGCCGAGGATTCAACGCCGGTGTGGACATCAAGGAGATGCAGCGCACCGAGGGATTCACCGCACTGATCGACGCCAACCGCGGCTGCTTCGCCGCGTTCCGCGCGGTCTACGAATGCGCGGTGCCGGTGATCGCAGCGGTGAACGGATTCTGCGTCGGCGGCGGCATCGGCCTGGTCGGCAACTCCGACGTCATCGTGGCCTCCGACGACGCCACCTTCGGACTGCCGGAGGTGGAACGCGGCGCGCTCGGCGCGGCGACGCACTTGTCGCGACTGGTCCCGCAACACATGATGCGCCGACTGTTCTTCACCGCGGCCACCGTGGACGCCGCCACCTTGCACCACTTCGGCTCGGTACACGAGGTCGTGCCCCGCACCGAACTCGACGAGTCCGCGTTAAGGGTGGCCCGCGACATCGCCGCCAAAGACTCCCGGGTCATCCGCGCGGCCAAGGAGGCGCTGAACTTCATCGACGTGCAACAGGTCAACTCGAGTTATCGCATGGAGCAAGGCTTTACGTTCGAGCTCAACCTCGCCGGGGTGTCCGACGAGCACCGCGACGCGTTTGTCAAGAAGCCATAGCCGCCGAACACAATGAGAGGAGTAGCGATGGGGTGGGGGCACGCCCCCATAAGTGGGAGGTACCCCCTCCCACTTGCGGGGGGGAGCGGCGCGTAATGCCGGACAAGAGAACCACCCTCGACGACGCCGTCGCGCAATTGCGCAGCGGCATGACCATTGGCATCGGCGGCTGGGGGTCGCGTCGCAAGCCGATGGCCTTCGTGCGCGCCATGCTGCGCACCGACGTCACGGACCTGACGGTGGTCACCTACGGTGGTCCGGATCTGGGACTGCTCTGCTCGGCAGGCAAGGTACGGCGCGTCTACTACGGATTCGTCTCGCTGGACTCGCCGCCCTTCTACGATCCGTGGTTCGCCAAGGCCCGTACCAGCGGAACGATCGAGGCCAGGGAAATGGACGAGGGCATGCTGCGGTGCGGGCTGCAAGCGGCAGCGCAGCGGCTGCCCTTCCTGCCGATCCGGGCCGGGTTGGGCAGTTCGGTACCGGATTTCTGGGAGGGTGAGCTGGCCACTGTTCGCTCGCCATATCCGGCACCCGGCGGCGGGCACGAGACGCTGATAGCCATGCCTGCGCTGCGCCTGGACGCCGCGTTTGTACACCTCAATCTCGGTGATAGCCAGGGCAATGCCGCATACACCGGCATCGACCCCTACTTCGACGATCTCTTCTTGATGGCCGCCGAGAAGCGCCACCTGTCGGTGGAGCGCATCGTTTCGACCCAAGAGCTGATCAAGGCGGTGCCGCCGCAGGCGTTGCTGGTGAACCGGATGATGGTCGACAAGGTCGTGGAGGCACCCAACGGCGCCCACTTCACCACCGCCGCACCAGATTACGCCCGCGACGAGAAGTTCCAACGACACTACGCCGAGGCTGCCTCGACCGAAGAAGGCTGGCAACAGTTCGTGCAAACCTATCTGTCGGGCGACGAAGCCGAATACCAGGCGGCCGTGCGTGCTTTCGGGCAGGAGGCATCTTCGTGACCAGCACTGTGAGCACCCGAGCCGAAGTATGCGCCGTCGCTTGCGCCGAGTTGTTCAGGGGCGCAGGCGAGATCATGGTTAGCCCGATGGTGAACATGGCCTCGGTCGGCGCGCGGCTGGCCCGGCTGACCTTCTCTCCGGACATCCTGCTGACCGACGGAGAGGCCCAGCTGCTGGCCGACACCCCGGCGCTGGGCGCGACGGGAGCCTTCGAGGGCTGGATGCCGTTCGGCCGCGTGTTCGAGACATTGTCCTGGGGGCGGCGGCATGTGGTGATGGGCGCCAATCAGGTTGACCGCTTTGGCAATCAGAACTTGTCGGCCTTTGGACCGCTGCAGCATCCGACCCGGCAGATGTTCGGTGCCCGGGGTGCGCCCGGCAACGCGGTCAATCACGCGACCAGCTATTGGGTCGGCAACCATTCTAAGAGGGTGTTCGTCAACACCGTCGACATAGTCTGCGGTATCGGCTACGACAAGGTGGAAGCAGACAATCCGGCGTTCCGGTTCGCCAACGTATTTCGGGTGGTGTCCAACCTCGGAGTGTTCGACTTCGGCGGCCCGGACCGGACGATGCGGGCACTGAGCCTGCACCCGGCAGTGTCGCCCGATGACGTTCGGGAAGCGACCTCGTTCGAGATACATGGCCTCGACGAGGCCGACGAGACCAGGCTGCCGACCGACAACGAACTGCGCCTGATCCGCGATGTCATTGACCCGAAGTCGTGGCGTGACAGAGAGATACGTTCATGAAGTTGCGCACGCCGCTTACCGACCTGGTCGGCGTCGAGCACCCGGTAGTCCAAACCGGGATGGGCTGGGTGGCCGGGGCCCGACTGGTGGCGGCCACCGCCAACGCAGGCGGACTCGGCATCCTGGCGTCGGCCACCATGACGCTGGACGAGTTGGAAACGGCCATCGGCAAGGTCAGGGCCGGCACCGATAAGCCGTTCGGTGTCAACATCCGCGCCGACGCCGCCGACGCTGCAGACCGTGTCGAGTTGATGATCCGCGAGGGCGTGAAGGTGGCATCGTTCGCGCTGGCGCCTAAACAGGAGCTGATAGCCCGGCTGAAAGAAGCCGGAGCGGTGGTCATCCCGTCGATCGGCGCAGCCAAACACGCGCGCAAGGTCGCGAGCTGGGGCGCCGACGCGATGATCGTGCAAGGCGGCGAAGGCGGCGGACACACTGGACCCGTCGCTACGACGCTGCTCCTGCCGTCGGTGCTGGACGCCGTCAAGGGCACCGGGATCCCGGTTATCGGCGCGGGCGGGTTCTTCGACGGACGCGGCCTCGCGGCGGCGCTGTCCTACGGCGCGGCCGGCGTGGCGATGGGCACGCGGTTTCTGCTCACCTCGGATTCCACGGTGCCCGATGCGGTCAAGCGGTGCTACCTGGAGGCGGCGCTGGATGGCACGGTGGTCACCACGCGAGTCGACGGTATGCCACACCGGGTGCTGCGCACCGGGCTTGTCAACAAGCTGGAAGGCGGCTCGCGGGTGCGGGGTTGGACTGCTGCAGTGCGTAATGCGGCCAAGTTCAAGCAGATGTCGCAGATGACCTGGCGATCGATGATCCAAGACGGCCTGGCGATGCGCCATGGCAAGGAGCTGAGCTGGTCGCAGGTGGTGATGGCGGCCAACACCCCGATGCTGCTGAAAGCCGGCCTGGTCGACGGCAACACCGAGGCCGGGGTGCTGGCCTCCGGGCAGGTGGCCGGCATCCTCGACGACTTACCGTCGTGTGCCGAGCTGATCGAGTCGATCGTGCGTGAGGCGATCGAGCACTTGCAGGCGGCAGCTGCGCTGGCGGAGGGATAACACCCCGCGCCCACTGTGAATCTCACGACGCGACACGCCGATTGGCCGTCGTGTGGTTCACACTCGGCGGTCACGGGCGCCATCCCCTCGTCTGCATCGCAGCAACGACGCGGGCGACGAACGTGCCCTGCCGGTATCGGAGCAGCTCGCTACTGACCCTGATGATTGTCCAGCCCACATCGAGCAATGCAGTGTACCGGTCGATGTCTCGGTCGCGCTGCTCACGGTTTGTCCAGTGTTGCGGTCCGTCGTACTCGATACCGACCCGCAGATCCTCATAGCCCATATCGATTCGGGCAACGAAGTCCCCGTATTCGTCGAGAACCCTGATCTGCGTTTGCGGTCTCGGCAGACCGGCGTCTATCAGGGCTAACCGGGTTCGCGTCTCCTGCGGGGACTCGGCGCCTCCGTCGACAAGCGACAACACCCGTCACAGCCGAAGCAGACTGCGCGCGCCGGAATGTTCGGCGATGACCGCCTCCACATCGGAGGGCTTGATGTCGGTCGCATTCGTCAAAGCATCGAGCCGCTGCAGTGCCTGCAGGCGCGTCGTTGTTCGCCTCCCAATATCAAAGGCCGTGCGGGCTGGGCTGGTTACCGAGATACTGTCGACGGCAAGCACCTCGGCGTCCAGCAACCTGTCGGTATGCACCGTGATCTGCGCCGGCGGGCGGCGGTTGCGGTATGCCAGTTCGGCGGGCGCCAGCGGGTCCACCCATTTCGCGCCCAGCAATGCCGCGGCCGACTGTCCCGTCACGACCGCTCGTCGCCGCGACCACAACCATGCGGCGCGTGCCCGTTGGCTCGCCGTCAGCTCGACACGCCACGGGACGTAGACGCCCGGGTAGACCGCCTCGTATAGCGACCGCATCGCGCGCTCGGGAATGGCCTTGCAGGCCAGGGCCTCAGCGCCTAGAAACGGCCAATCCAACTCCCCCATGGCGCGACCATGCCATGCCACACCGACAACCCCCGCCCACTGCGAACTGTGCGACGCAACGCGCCGACGACGCGTCGCGTGATTCACGCTCGGCGCAAGAGGGCTAAAGGCGCTCGATGATCGTGACGTTCGCCGTGCCACCGCCCTCGCACATAGTCTGCAAGCCATAGCGGCCGCCGATGCGCTCCAGCTCGTTGAGCATGGTGGTGAACAGCTTGGCCCCGGTGGCGCCCAGCGGGTGACCGAGCGCGATCGCGCCGCCATTGGGGTTGACCTTCTCCGGGTCGGCCTTGATCTCCTTGAGCCACGCCAGCACAACCGGTGCGAACGCCTCGTTGATTTCGACGGTGTCTATGTCGCCGATGGACAGCCCGGTCTTTTCTAGCGCGTAACGGGTGGCGGGGATCGGCCCGGTGAGCATGAATACCGGGTCGGCGGCGCGGGCGCTGATGTGGTGGATGCGAGCGCGGGGCGTCAGCTTGTGGTCTTTGACGGCCTGCTCGGAAGCCAGCAGCACAGCACTGGCGCCGTCGGAGATCTGACTGGCCATAGCCGCCGTCAGCCGACCCCCCTCGACCAGCGGCTTCAAGCCGGCCATCTTCTCCAGCGACGACTCGCGCGGGCCCTCGTCCACCCGGAACGGCCCGGATTCGGTTTCAACAGTGATGATTTCGTTGTCGAAGTGGCCGCCGCGGATCGCCGCGAACGCACGCTTGTGGCTGGTCAGCGCGTACTGCTCCATCTCTTCACGCGACAGATTCCACTTCTCGGCGATGAGCTCCGAGCCACGGAACTGTGAAATCTCCTGATCGCCGTAGCGGTGCAGCCACTGCGTGGACTCGTTGGTCGGCGAGGTGAACCCGAACTGCTCGCCGACGGTCATCGCCGACGAGATCGGGATCTGGCTCATGTTCTGCACGCCGCCGGCCACGATGAGGTCGGCCGTACCGGCTAAGACCGCCTGCGCACCAAAGGAAATCGCCTGTTGGCTGGAACCGCATTGCCGATCCACGGTAACGCCGGGAACCTCTTCGGGGTAGCCGGCGGCCAGCCACGAGAGCCGAGCGATGTTGCCCGCCTGTCCCCCGATGGCGTCGACACAACCGGCGATCACATCTTCAACGGCGCCGGGGTCGACGTCGGCCCGGTCGAGCAGTCCACGCCACGCCAGGGCACCCAAGTCGATGGGATGTATCCCGGCCAGCGCGCCATTGCGCTTGCCAACCGCGGTACGTACAGCGTCGATGACGTACGCCTCGGGCATTTTCAGACTCCTTCTTCAGTCTTCTTATTCCGCGGTAATCCCGCCAAGAACAATGGCGAGATATTGCTGACCCACCTGTTCTGCGATGAGTGGTCCGCCGGGTTGATACCAGCGCACCGACACCCAGGTGGTGTCACGGATGAAACGGTAAACGAGGTCGACGTCCAGGTCGGGCCGCAAGTAGCCCTCCTCGATGCCCTGATTGAGCACGTCGACCCACATCTTGCGCTGCTGCTTGTTCAGGTCCTCGATATAGGAGAACCGGGGCTGGGACCGCAGGTGTTTGGCCTCGTCCTGGTAGATGACAACCTGCGCATGCCGATGCTCGATGGCCTCGAACGAGGCCATGAACAACCCCTTGAGCCGCTCCAACGGATTGGCCTCGCTATCCACAATCTCGCGGTAGCGGGCAAAAAGCCAGTCCAGAAACCCGCGCACCAGCTCATCGACCATCTCCTCTTTGGAGGAGAAGTGGTGGTACAGGCTGCCGGACAGGATGCCGGCACCGTCGGCGATATCGCGCACCGTGGTGGCCCGCAGGCCGCGCTCGGCGAACATCGCCGCGGCGAGCTCCAGCAACTCGTCTCGTCGGCTGTTCACCTGACCGGTCATTCGGTCCACCCGACCAGCGTATCAACCAAGCGCTTGCTCGGCACGCCGGGTCCGCCCGAACCCCAAGGATGTCGCGCTACGGCATCACCGCGGCGCCGGGAACGCGGGCGGCGGTGATG
>JBEKNM010000148.1:0-9040 GCA_049522835.1 Mycobacterium sp. | reverse complement strand
CCCGGCGGCCAGCGCGGCCATCATTGCGGCGGCACCGGCCGGCTCGACGCCGAGCACCGCCGTGTTCGCCGTCCGCTCAGCCAGGTAGGTGGTGATGCCGGCGATGCAGCCCCCACCGCCCACCGGGACCACCACCAGGTCGGGCTCTAGCCCGGCAATGCGGCCGAGTTGATCAAGGACTTCGACGGCAATAGTGCCCTGACCGGCCATGGTCCGCAGGTCGTCATATGGCGGTACCAGCGTGGCGCCGGTGCGTTGAACGTCGTCGATTGCCGCCTCAGCGGCCAGATCATAGGTTGACCCGCCGACGATCAGTTCGATGAACTCCCCGCCGTGGTAGCGGATCCGGTCACGCTTTTGCTTGGGCGTCTTGGCGGGCACATAGACACGTCCGTGCACACCCAGCGTCCGGCACGCATACGCAAAGCCCTGCGCGTGGTTACCCGCAGAGGAGCAGACCACTCCGTCGGCAATCTCCGCATCGGACAGCTGCACCAGCAGGTTGTAGGCGCCGCGCAGCTTGTAGGAGCGCACCGTCTGCAGGTCTTCGCGTTTGAGGTAGACCTGGGCGCCGGTGATCGCCGACAACCGATCGCACAGCTGCAGTGGGGTGGGCGTGACCACCGGGGCGATCCGCTTCGCCGCAGCGTCAATGTCAGCCGCCGAGAGCGCAGGCAGCGGTGGCCTACTCTGACTCAGTTCAGCGGACACCGATCAATGGTGCCATGCCACGCGGTCCTGCCCGCCTGGCAGGCGGCTCAGCTCACCGGGGTCAGCACGAACACCGGAATTTGGCGGTCGGTCTTTGTCTGGTAGTCGGCGTAGTCCGGATAGGCCTCGACGGCGCGTTCCCACCAGGTGGCCTTCTCGTCGCCGAACACCTCGCGGGAATCGTAATCGCGAGTGACGCTGCCGTCTTGCAGCTCGACCCGCGGGTTTTTCGCGATGTTCCAGTACCAGACCGGGTTCTTCGGCGCCCCGCCAAGTGAGGCGACGACCGCGTACTCGCCGCCGTGCTCGATGCGCATCAGCGGGGTTTTGCGGAGTTTGCCGGTCTTGGCTCCCACGGTGGTCAGCAGGATGATGGGCATGCCCTTCATGTCTGCGGCTTCGGCTCCACCGGATTCGGCGTATTTGTCGGCTTGTTCGCGGGACCAATCCCAAGGGCTGGGTTCGTATTCACCTGAAAGCGGCATGGCAACTACTCTAAGCCCCGCCGTTCATGCGGGTTGCACCGTTGCAGCAGCAGCGGGCTCGTGCACCTCTGGATGTGGATCGGGCGCATAGAGTTCCTCGATCTCGCCTGCGTACTTGGTGATGATCGGCCGGCGCTTGAGCTTCATCGTCAGAGTTATCTCGTCACCGCCGGGCTCCCACAACGTGGGCAATACCCGGAAGCGCTTGATCTGTTCCACCCGCGACAGTTTGGCGTTGCCCTCGGCCACCCCTGCCGCGATCCGGGCGATCACGTCCGGGTCAGCTGCCAAGGCGGCGGGCGAGGCATCGGAGAGGCCGTGTTGGGCCGCGTACGGACCCACTGAGTCAGCGTCGAAGACCATCAGCGCGGCGTTGTACGGTCGCCCGTCACCGATCGTGATCATCACGCCGACCATCGGGCACGCGGCCAGGATGGTGTTCTCGATGTTGGCCGGTGACATGTTCTTTCCGGCCGCATTGATGATCAATTCCTTCTTACGGTCGATCACCCGCAGATAACCATCGGAGTCGACGTCGAAGATGTCCCCGGTGTGCAGCCAGCCGTCGGCATCGATTGCCTCGGCGGTCTTCTCGGGCTCGTGACGATAGCCCTTCATCACCAGCGGACCACGGACCAAGTACTCGCCGTCCTCGGCGATCTTGCCCTCCAGGCCGGGCAGCAGCTTGCCGACGGTGCCCAGGCGCGCGTCGCGCGGATGGCTTCCGCTGGCCGCGCAACTCAGCTCGGACATTCCCCAAACCTCGGCGATCGGGATGCCGATCCCGGTGAAGAACGCCAGCGTCTCATTCGGGATCGGTGCCGCACCCGAGAGCGCCCAACGGAGCTCACCGAACCCGAGTCGCTCCCGCAGCTTCGACAGCACCAATTCATCGGCCTTGGCCCATTCGGCGGCCACTTCGTCCGACATCGGTTCGCCTGCCAGCAAGGCGCCCGCACGTTTGGCGGCCACCGACAGCGCCCACTGCAGTGCCTGGCGCTTCACCTCGTCCGTCTCGTGGCTGACGGTAAATTCGATTCCGGCCCTGAGCTTTTCCCATACTCGAGGCACAGCGCCCCAAATGGTGGGCCGCACGTCGGGCAACGCGGCTGCGATGGCGCGCGCGTCGGAGACCACCGTGACTTGACTACCGAACATCTCCTGGCCGTACAGGCCGGTCATCCGGTCGGCGATGTGCGCCGAGGGTAGAAACGACGTAATCCGGTCACCGAACCGAATTCCGAGCACGGCGTCCAGGGCGTAACCCTCGAACAGCAGGTTGGTGTGCGTCATTTCCACACCTTTGGGGTTTCCCGTCGTACCCGATGTGTAGATGAGGGTGACAATGTCCTCGGGTTGCACCGCACGCCACGTCGACTCGAAGTCGAAATCGTCCGGGGCGGCAGCATACAAGTCGTCCAGCGAGAGCGTGGCCGCCGGCGAACCGTCGATACAGACGATGTGCTCGATAGGCGCGCCGCTGGCACGAATGCGGTCCACGTACTGTGCCTCGCATATCACGACCTTTGTGCCGGCGTTGTCGAACAGATAGGTCAGTTGCTCGGTGGGCAGGGTGTTGTACACCGAAAACGAAGTCGCGCCGACGTGTTGAGCGCCCACCTCGAGCGGGTAGAACTCGATCCGGTTGGACATCATCAACGACACCGTGTCGCCGCGCCGAACCCCCAAACCCGCCAGTCCGGCGGCAACCTTGCGCACCTGTTCCGCATACTCTCGCCACGTCAACGTCTGGGTGCCCCCCGGCGTCCGGAGTGCGATGGCGTCCGGATCAATGGCCGCCGTCCGCTGGAACGTTTCGCACATGGTGACCGGACGCTCGGTAGCGCTCAATTCCGTTCTCCTGACAGTGTGCCGGAAGTGTTGCCTACATCACGTCCACCAGCCTACGTCGGAGCTCAATGAGCACGGAATAGATCGCGGATTCGTTCGCGGCCGCGCGGACGGCAAGAGAGTACATTTTGCGAATATGGGCTCCGATCGAGTCGACGTCCGTGATCTCTCCCCGCTCGAACGGACCGCGTTGCTCACCCAGTACGCGCGGGCGCTGGACAGCCGGTGGGCCCGGCCCATTCTCGGCGATGTGCTCGCCGACGAAATCGTCCACAAGATCGACTACGACTTCGCCGGACTCGGTGTGCCGACGAGTGTGGTGTGCCAGTCGGCGTTGCGTGCCAAGATGCTCGACGACCGGGTGCGGGCGTTCACGTCCGAACACCCCGACGCCGTCGTCGTGGACCTCGGCGCCGGGCTGGACTCGGGCCCGTTCCGGGTCAACTCGGCGGTCGATTGGTACAGCGTCGACCTGCCGGCTGTCATCGCACTGCGAGATCAGGTGATGCCCAGCAGCAACCGAGTCCACTCGGTCGCCGCATCGGTGGCAGATCCCACCTGGACCGATGCCATTCCCGCCGACCGGCCCGCCATGGTGATTGCCGACGGGCTACTCGCGTTCCTATCCGAGCCGGTGATCGTCGGCGTCTTCCGTCGCGTCACCGAGCACTTCAGGTCGGGTGAGCTGGCCTTCAACGACTACGGGCGCATCGGCTGGTTCAGCAGGGTCGCGGTGCAGCTGGCCCCGCAGCAGATGTTCAGGAGTGTCGGCGCCCAATGGGGCTATCCGGGGTTCAAAGATGCGCGGGTGCCCGAAACCTGGAGCCCGCGATTGACGCTGGTCGAAGAAACCAGTCTGACACACGCTGCCGAGGTTGAGTTGTTTCCGAACTGGATTCGGTTGGCTACCAAGGTATCCGGAAAGTTCAAGGCATCCGCGCGCAAAGGACGCATCCTGCGCTATCGGTTTTGAAACCCGGTCGGCTCAGGCCGGTAGTGCGCTGTGAATGCCACACGTGCCGGCGTCAATTGACGGACAGCCGCAGCGCATTCCCCAGTCGATGACGGCCCGCGCCTGGGCCAGCGACGCCGTCCACGGTCAACATCATCCCGACCCACGACCACCAAGCGGCGCTCCACCTGCATATGTTCGACAGTGTCGGCGGTTAAACGGGTATGGGCCCTTACATAGCTCGAGCTATCGCCATATGCCCTTCGAAGCCAAATGATGTTGCCATCACGCCATAACGTTCGGCGAAGTCGCGGTACGAGTTGTCGTCACCGCGGGCCTGCGCAAGTAATGCCCGAAGCCGCAGCAGCGCAACGTCGTACAACACAAAACCGCCTTCGGTGGGTACAGCGGCGAGTTGCTCAATCGCCCTAGCTGCCTCGTCCACATCGGCTTGCTCGCCCCGTTGCAGCAGCGTTTCCACGAAAGTGGTAGCGGCGGCGGCGCGGAACCCCACCGACGATTGCTGCTCAGCGGCGCTACGCAACACCTCTATCGCAGCGTCGAGATCACCAGATCTCGCCTGCTCCTTGCCGCTTTCCACATCCAGCTGTTGCAGGGCCGCCTGGTTGATCCGGTTATGTAAGGCGGCCGCCAATGTTCGGGCGATCAGGTCGACACCTTCGGCGCGCCACGGGTCTTCGAGCTGGGTCAAGATGAGGCCGCGCAGGAATCGGGCCGAGGCAAGCGCGAACTCGTCCGCGCGCTCCTCGGCGACGCGAAGGTTGCGCTCCGACTCGCTTAGCACCGCGGCGTCCGGAAGCATCAGCCCGTTGGCTACCCCGATCCCGTAGATGTACAGCAATAGCGCCGATCGCAAACCGGGTTCGATCCCATCGCCCATCGCGACCGCGGAGTCGACGTCCTGCCTCCAGTGCGGGGCGCCCCCGCACATCCGTGCAGCGGCCCCCAGCATCATGGCGACTCTTCGTGGCGAACCAAAGATGGTGTCGGCCTTGGTTACATCTCCTTGGGTATCGGCGATGATCTGGTCGGCCAACTGCAAAACCTCGGTCATCTCGCCGGTTCCGAATTTCGCGGTGAGAGCTGCCAACAGCAGCCCATTGGACAGCACCGAGTCGCCGACCGAATCAACAAGATTCACCAGTTCGGGCACCATATCGGCAGCTTGTTGATAATGCCCGTAGGCGACCAGCGCCAACATCTGACCGGCCATACCGATGGTGAGCGACGCTTTGTCATCGGCAGCGGTCGCCAGTGCCTGCAGTTCCTCGAAGCCCCCATCGGTGACGCTGTCGCCGACTCGCCAAGCACTGAGACACAGCAGCGTCCTCGGCGCGATCTGCATCGCGGCTCGGCCGGCCTCGTCGCTCGGCAGCTGGTCAGCAACCTGGCGCGCTCGTTGCCAGCTCATGCGCGCGGCGCGGATGTCGCGGCGTTGCAGCCAGGTCCCGGCGCGCATGTGCCAGCCGAATGCGGCCTGCAGATCAGCGGCTGCCTCCAGATGCTCGGCAATCAGCGCGGCGTTCTCGTCTGCCGACGTCGGGTCGCGCTCGGCGAGCGCTGCGGCCAGGCGCCGATGCAGCGTCGTGCGCTCCGCTTTGAGCTGCGATTGATAGGCAACCGCCCGGATCAGCGGCTGGCGGAATGCATACTGCGCAGTCGGTGTGAACGTCAGCTGATCGACCAGCTCGGCGTGCACCAACTCGGGCAGTGTCGAGGTATCCGCCAGGGCCGCCAGCAGGTCTGTGCCGAACCGAACACCGATTACCGCCGCCGCGTTCAACGTCGCTTTGGCCGCGCCGTCGAGCCGGTCAATGCGCGCGGCAATCGCCGCGTGAACGGTGGCCGGCACCGTCACGTCGCCTGATCCACCGGTGTTCACGCGCGCGCCGCGCACACCCTGGAGCACGCCCCGATCAGTCAGATCACGCACCATCTCCTCGACAAAGAGCGGGTTGCCGGCCGCACGCTCGGTAATCTGCGCAGCAAGCCGGGCAACTGAAGGATCCGGGCCCAGCAAATGCCTGACCAATGCTGTGGTCTCCGAAAAAGCAAGTGGCGCAAGGGAGATTGTCTGTGCGCCCGCCAGACGACTCAGCGCGCCGCTGTAGTCGGGACGATAGGTGATCAGCACCAACGAAGGAGTCTGAGGTACCACGGTGAGGAAGTCGGCCAGCAGTGACTCACTGGTCGGATCGACCCAGTGAGCGTCTTCGATGACATATACGCTGGAGGTTGTCCTGGCCAAAGCGACAGTGCTGATCAGTGCTCGCAACCGCCGCAGCCTGGCATCGGGGGCGATATCGGGCAGCTCGTCGGCGGGGTCGCGGATTCCCAGGGTGTCGTCGAGAACCACCTTGTCGACATCATCCGCGAAGGGGACCCTCTCGCGGAGGACCGCCCTAGCCGCGAGGTCGGTCATACCTTCCACCCCGAACGCCGCCCGCAACATTCGCGCCACCACCAGGAATGGCACTTCGCTGGTATGGGACTCGCAGTAGGTCGATAAAACCCGCACCCCACGGGTGGCCGCCATCGCCACAACTTGCTCAACGGTGCGGCTCTTACCGATGCCGCCGGCGCCGACCACACTCACCACGCAGCCGCGGCCCGCCTCGGACTGATCCAGCATCGCGGTCAGTGCGGCCAGCTCCCACTTGCGCCCGACCAGCGGCGATGCCCCCCGGGGCAGGTGTGAGCGCCCGGTTCCCATCGACAGCAGCGGCCGGGCCTGCACTACCTCGCCAGCGCCCTTGATGTGGACACCTTCCGGTTCGCCCAGCACGGCGACGTCGGCGACCAGGCGGGCGGTCGACTCGCTGAGCATTACTCCCCCGGGCGGCGCGAGCGATTCCATCCGTTGCGCCATCCCGACCTGATGACCAACGGCGGTGTAACTCAATGGGTTGGACCCAACCTCGCCGGCAATCACCTCGCCCGAGTTCAACCCGACTCGCAGCTCGATGTGAACACCGTCCCTGCTTAACACCCGCGCAGCGAGCTCGTGCATCGCTTTCTGGATGTCCAACGCTGTCAAACACGAGCGAAGCGCATGGTCCTCCAACGCGATCGGTGCCCCGAAAACGGCCATGATGCCGTCGCCGGTGAACTTGTCCACGGTGCCGCCGTAACGGTTGACTAGCGCAGCGCAGCGGTCGAACAGGTCCGCCATTATCTCGCGCAGCCGCTCCGCACCGACGGCCTTGGCGATGTCCATCGACTGCACCACGTCAGCAAACAACACCGTCACTTGCTTGTACTCCGCCGATTTCTGCAGCGTTATCGACGCCCCGCAGCCATCACAGAATCGAGCACCCTCCCGAAGCTCGATCCCGCACGACGCACAGGTCGAATCCGCTGTCATTGGGGCCCCTTGATCTCGAGTACGCCCACCCGATGCGCTAACAATAGTTTACGGCCGCCGAATAAGCCGGTTAGACGGCTAGTTGACCCCTTTGGGCTGTTTGCTCAAGCGGCCCAAGCATCCCGGGCCGAGGCGCGACAGCACCCTGCTTGAGCGCACTCACTTCGTCGAAGGTGCACTGCCGGGTCGGCAAGCTGACCGCCTGCGGTGTCGTCCAATCACGTCCCGATCACTTTATTTGATCTGCCGTCAATATTGTTTGATTCCCCGCGGCGGGCTGGCAAAGTCGACGCTGACCGCCCATGCCAACGGCCGGCCGCCCGCCAGGCGCTGTGCTGTTACGAATCGAGCGCCATCGATGTCCGGAGCGGCACGTCCAACGCGGCGCTTAGCTTTCTAATTTGCGTTAAACTCAATGGCGATCGCTACCGTTCCGACGAAGGGAGCAGCGATGGATCTGGGATTGACCGACGCACGCGTCGTCGTCACCGGCGGAGCGTCCAACATCGGCCGCGGAATCGTCCACGAGTTCGCGCGGGAGGGCTCGCGCATCGTGATCAGCGATATCGACGAGCCGCAGGCGGAGAAGGTCAGGGCCGAGGCGCTCGAGAAGGGCGCCGCCGCGGTCGAGTTGGCGCTCGCCGACTTGACCTCTCCCGACGGTGCGGATACCGCGATCGGCCGGTGCGTTGACACCTGGGGTGGCATCGACGTCCTGGTCAATAACGCGGGGTGGAGCGTGCCCGGATTCATCGCCACCGACACCGATCGTGACAAATGGCAGCGCACCATCGAGATCAACCTGTTTACCGCCATCGCAGCGACCCAGGCCGCGATCAGCCCGATGAAGGAAGCCGGCGGCGGGTCGATCGTCTTCATCGCCAGCGACGCCGCATTCGGCCAGATCCGCCAGGGCGTGTACGGCGCGTCCAAAGCGGCGGTGGTCGCGCTGGCCCGCACCACCGCCCGCGAGCACGGGCGACACGGAATTCGGTCCAACATCGTCTGCCCGGGCCTGGTCATCCCCGATGGCCCAGATGCCGTCGGCGCGGACAGCCTGTGGTCGGTTGGTCAAGACAATGTGTTCAGTCAGAACCAGATCGACTTCATGCTCAAAGACACTCCGATGCACAGGCTGACCACCGCCGAAGACGTCGGCCGCGCGGTGCTGTGGTTCTCTTCTCCGCGCGCGGCACGCCAGGTGACCGGTCAGATGATCTCAGTCAGCGGCGGCTACACGATGCCGTAACCGGACGTGACCAATAGTGAGCCCTAGTGAGTGGTGCTGGCGCGATGTGGTCTGGTCTGTCGGTGCCTGTGGTGTTCATGTGGGATATGGCCGGGCACCGCGCTACGGCTAGCTCGTTATCGGTGTCGTCGAATGTTGCGCCGTGGCGGCGCTCGCCCGCGTGTGGTTCGGCCTATCACCGGCCGCACACCGGACCCCAGTGACGTCGGCGAGTTGCGCGACGAACGCACGGTGGTAATGGGCATGGAAATGGTCATGGTTTGCTCCGGGAAGGACCAGCAACCGCAATATAGGTCCGTTTTCACCGGAATTAGGTGTACGACTACGGGGTGACCGGAAAAGGCGGCAAAGTCGACGGATTTCCATTAGCAAAGTTAAGCAAGTTTTCATTAGCGACGTTAAGTCAG
>JBEKNM010000147.1:0-9080 GCA_049522835.1 Mycobacterium sp. | reverse complement strand
CACCGGCTCAGCGGTCTGAGTGTCCCGTCCGACGGTGACTAGTGTCGCGGAATTGAACGACGAAAATGCTTGGGCCGCAACACGGTCAGTGGGAATGCCACCCTGTCCCAGCCGCTCGTCGCCGCGACGGACGGTTTCCACCTGCACGCCGGGCTGTTCGCTCACGGTGACCTTGGCGCTGCCGGTCGCTGGCGCCGAGCCGTCATGCAGACCGCGCAACCGCCGCAGCGGAGTGAACCGCCAGATCTCGTCGCGGCCGTGCGGCACCTCGAAAGCATCGACGTCGAAGGAGGCGAACAGCTCACCTTTGTTCAGTCCGTTAAGTGAAGACCCTGCGGGCGACTCTTTTAAGGCTTCTTTCAGCGTTGAAGTCAGATTCTCAGCGGTCATCCGACCGCGCCCTCCATCTGCAACTCGATCAGCCGGTTGAGCTCCAGCGCGTACTCCATCGGCAATTCCTTGGCGATCGGCTCGACGAAACCGCGCACCACCATCGCCATTGCCTCTTCCTCGGTCATACCGCGGCTCATCAGGTAGAACAGCTGGTTCTCGCTGACCTTGGACACGGTGGCCTCGTGACCCATCGTGACGTCGTCCTCGCGAATGTCGACGTACGGGTAGGTGTCGCTGCGGCTGATCGTATCCACCAGCAGCGCATCGCATTTCACGCTCGACCTGGAACCGTGCGCACCCTTGTTAACCTGCACCAGGCCGCGGTAGGAGGTGCGGCCGCCGCCGCGGGCCACCGACTTGGACACGATGTTGCTCGACGTGTTGGGCGCCAGGTGCAGCATTTTGGCGCCGGTGTCCTGGTGCTGGTTTTCGCCGGCGAATGCCACTGAGAGCACCTCACCTTTGGCGTGCTCGCCGGTCATCCAGACCGCCGGGTACTTCATGGTCACCTTCGACCCGATGTTGCCGTCGACCCACTCCATGGTGGCGCCGGCTTCGGCCCGAGCCCGCTTGGTGACCAGGTTGTAGACATTGTTCGACCAGTTCTGGATCGTCGTATAGCGAACGCGCGCATGCGGTTTCACGATGATCTCGACCACCGCCGAGTGCAGTGAATCCGACTTGTAAATGGGAGCGGTGCAGCCCTCTACGTAGTGCACGTAGGAACCTTCGTCGGCGATGATCAGCGTCCGCTCGAACTGGCCCATGTTCTCGGTGTTGATCCGGAAGTAAGCCTGCAGCGGAATGTCGACGTGCACCCCGGGCGGGACGTATATAAAACTACCGCCACTCCAAACTGCTGTATTCAATGCAGAAAACTTATTATCCCCAGCCGGAATTACCGTTCCGAAATATCTCTTGAAAATCTCTGGCTGTTCCCGCAAAGCAGTATCGGTGTCGAGGAAGACGACTCCTTCAGCCTCTAAATCCTCCCTGATCTGGTGGTAAACCACTTCTGACTCATATTGAGCCGCTACACCAGAGACTAAACGTTGCTTCTCGGCTTCAGGAATTCCCAATTTATCATACGTATTTTTAATATCTGCTGGCAAATCATCCCAAGTCGCCGCTTGCTTTTCAGTAGAGCGCACGAAATATTTGATGTTGTCGAAGTCGATGCCGCTGAGGTCGGACCCCCAACCCGGCATCGGCTTGCGCCCGAAGATCCGCAGCGCCTTCAGCCGGGTCTGCAGCATCCACTCGGGCTCGTTCTTCTTGGCGGAGATGTCGCGCACAACCGCTTCCGAGAGCCCACGCTGCGCGCTGGCGCCGGCGACGTCGGAGTCCGACCAGCCATAGCCGTACGTACCCAGGGAGGCTATTGCCTCTTTCTGGGTCAGCGGCTCGGCAGCGGTCTTACTGACCTCTGGCGTGAGTGTCATACGGACGCTCCTTTGATGCTCGTGGTGTGTAGGCGCGGGCTGGGCGCCGGCGTTAGGGGAACGTGGGTAGTACAGGCGCAGTCTCCGTTGACGATGGTCGCCAATCGCTGCACGTGGGTCCCGAGCACCTCGGCCATGGCCTGCCGCTCGGTTTCACACAACTCCGGAAACTCCTCGGCGACATGGGACACCGGGCAGTGATGCTGGCAGATCTGCACACCGTGGATGGGCCCGCCCACCCGCGTGGTGGTGGCGACATAGCCGGCTTTGGTCAACGCGCCGGCGATCCGCTCGGCGGCCGCCTCGATATCTGCTTCGTCGGCGCTGTCGGCTGCCCGAACACCGTCCAGGATGGAGTCGATGCGTCCCCGGGCGAACGTCTGAATCGCGTCCTCCCCGCCGATTTCTCGCAGTTGCCGCATCGCCGCCGCCGCCAAGTCGTCGTAGGAATGGCCGAGCTTGGCCCGGCCGGCAGGGGTGAGCCGGTAGCGCTTCGCGGGCCGCCCGCGTCCAACCTGCTGCCATGCCGCAGCGGCCACCGATTCGGCGTCGCCCGCCTCGATCAGCGCGTCGAGATGACGCCGCACACCGGCGGCCGACAAGCCCAGCTGGTCGCCGATCTCACCGGCGGTGATCGATCCGGACTCCAGCAGCAAGCGCACGATGGCGCGGCGGGTGTGACCATCCGGCACCACAGCAGAAGCTGGCGCCGCGACTGCAGTGGCAGCAGTAGCGCCATCCAAATCGGATCGGAATTCCACAACACCAGTGTGACGCAATTCCTGCAATCGGTCCAGCAAGGGTGCCCTCTGTGAGGGTTGCGCTGGTCACACCGCAACGATCGGCGCAGCTGTTTCTGACATGCAGCTACGCTGCTCTGATGGCAGCCCGCCACCATACGCTGAGCTCGTCGATCGCCAGCTTGCACGGCGACGAGCAGCCGGTGGGCTCACCGCTGAACGCTTCCGAGGTCACCGCACTTGCGCGCACCCGCCTGTTCGGCGCCACCGGCACCGTCCTGATGGCGATCGGCGCCCTGGGCGCCGGGGCCAGGCCCGTCGTCCAAGACCCCACGTTCGGGGTCCGGCTGCTCAATCTGCCGTCGCGGATCCAGACGGTGTCATTGACGATGACCACCACCGGGGCGGTCATGATGACACTGGCCTGGTTGATGCTGGGCCGATTCACGCTGGGCAAGCGGCAGATGTCGCGCGGCGAGCTGGATCGCACCCTGCTGTTGTGGATGCTGCCACTGTTGATTGCGCCGCCGATGTACAGCAAGGATGTCTACTCCTACCTGGCCCAGAGCCAGATCTCGAGGGATGGACTCGACCCCTACCGGGTGGGTCCTGCGTCGGGCCTGGGTCTTGGCCATGTGTTCACCCTTTCGGTGCCCAGCCTGTGGCGGGAGACGCCGGCCCCGTACGGTCCGTTGTTCTTGTGGATCGGGCGCGGCATCTCCGCGCTCACCGGGGAGAACATCGTCGCCGCGGTGCTCTGCCACCGGTTGGTGGTCCTGGCCGGTGTGGTGCTGATCGTCTGGGCCACCCCGCGGCTGGCCCGGCGCTGCGGCGTCGCCGAGGTCAGCGCGTTGTGGCTGGGCGCGGCCAATCCGCTGCTGATCATGCATTTGGTCGCCGGCGTCCACAACGAAGCGCTGATGCTCGGGTTGATGCTCACCGGTGCCGAATTCGCGTTGCGTGGGATCGACTCGCCGCGCCTGATACCGATGTCGTGGCGACCCACCCCGGCGAAAGACTGGGAACCGTTGGGCATGCTGCTGGCGGGTTCGGTCCTGATCGTGCTGTCGTCGCAGGTCAAGCTGCCTTCGCTGCTGGCACTGGGATTCGTCGCGATGGCGCTGGCCTACCGCTGCGGAGGCACCGTCAAAGCACTGCTGCTGGTCGGCGGCGGGATGGCGGGACTGTCGCTGGCGGTCATGGCCTTCGTCGGCTGGGCCAGCGGGCTGGGGTTCGGCTGGGTCTTCACGCTGGGCACCGCCAACGTGGTGCGCAGCTGGATGTCGCCGCCCACGCTGCTGGCTCTGGGCACTGGGCAGGTGGGGATTCTGCTGGGCCTGGGCGATCACACCACCGCGGTGATGGCGCTGACCCGCTTTATCGGGGTGCTGATCATCATGGTGATGGTGACCTGGCTGTTGCTGTCCGTCTTCCGGGGCCGGCTGCACCCAATCGGCGGCCTCGGCGTCGCGCTGGGCATCACCGTGCTGCTGTTTCCCGTCGTGCAGCCGTGGTATCTGATGTGGGCCATCATTCCGCTGGCCGCCTGGGCAACCCGCACCGGCTTCCGGGAGGCGGTGATCATCATCACCATTGTCGTCGGCATCTTCGGCCCGACGGCCAACGGCGACCGCTTCGCGCTGTTCCAGATCGTGGATGCCACCCTGGCCAGCACCACCATCGTGGCGCTGCTCATTGCGGTGACGTACACCCGTTTGCCGTGGCGGCCCCTACCGACCGAGAAATCGACCGAGAAACCGACTGAGATCCCGGAACTGAACAACCAAGCCGTCACTGATCGGGTGCCGAACGGCCAGACCCCGCGGCCGGTGGGGGCACCCGACGCTTACGCTGACTCCACGTGAGTTCGGCCCCCAAAGTCCCCGACGTAGCTAAAGTGCCCGAAGTACCTAAAGCGCCCGAAGTAGTCGTGCGCCTGCGCGGGGTAAGCAAGCAGTACGGGTCGAACACCGCCGTGTCCAACCTCGATCTGGACGTGCACGCCGCCGAGGTGCTGGCTCTGCTCGGCCCCAACGGCGCAGGCAAGACGACGACGGTTGAGATGTGTGAGGGCTTCGTCTGCCCGGACGCCGGCACCATCGAGGTCCTCGGCCTGGACCCGATCAAGGACAACGCACGTTTGCGGGCTCGGATCGGGGTGATGCTGCAGGGCGGTGGCGGCTATCCGGCCGCACGCGCCGGCGAAATGCTTGACCTGGTGGCCGCCTATGCCGCCGATCCGCTGGACCCGCGCTGGCTACTGGACACCCTGGGCCTCACCGAAGCTGCCCGCACCACCTATCGACGGCTCTCCGGCGGACAGCAGCAGCGGCTTGCGCTGGCGTGTGCGCTGGTCGGGCGTCCCGAACTGGTGTTCCTCGACGAGCCCACCGCGGGCATGGACGCCCATGCCCGGCTGCTGGTGTGGGAACTGATCGACGCGCTACGCCGCGACGGTGTGACCGTGGTGCTGACCACCCACCAGCTCAAGGAGGCCGAAGAACTCGCCGATCGGCTGGTCATCATCGACAACGGGGTGACGGTGGCCGCCGGCACCCCGACAGAACTGATGCGCGCCGGCGCTAAAGACCAGTTGCGGTTCAGCGCGCCGCCGCGGCTTGACCTATCGCTGCTGGCCGCCGCGTTGCCGGAGGACTACCAGGCCACCGAGGTGACCCCGGGCGAATACCTGGTCGAGGGCCCAGTCGACCCGCAGGTGCTGGCAACGGTCACGGCGTGGTGCGCCCGCATCGACGCGCTGGCCACCGACATGCGGGTAGAGCAACGCAGCCTCGAGGATCTGTTCCTGGAACTCACCGGAAGGAAGTTGCGGCCGTGACGCCGACGAAGACGGAAGCGAATGGCCCGCTGTTTCCCGCCGGCACCTTCACTCCCGACCCGCGCCCCAATGCCGTGCCGCGAATGCTCGCCGCACAGTTCAGCCTGGAGTTGAAGCTGCTGCTGCGCAACGGCGAACAACTGCTGTTGACCATGTTCATCCCGATCACGCTGCTGGTCGGGCTCACGCTGCTGCCACTCGGGTCGTTCGGCCAGAACCGCGCCGCCACCTTCGTCCCGGCAATCATGGCCCTGGCGGTGATCTCGACCGCGTTCACCGGCCAGGCCATCGCGGTCGCCTTCGATCGCCGCTACGGTGCGCTCAAACGTCTCGGCGCTACCCCGCTACCGGTCTGGGGAATCATCGCCGGCAAGTCACTGGCCGTGGTCGCCGTCGTCTTTTTGCAGGCGATCATCTTGGGCGCCATCGGGTTTGCGCTCGGCTGGCGACCCGCTTTGGCGGCGCTGGCACTGGGCGGGGTGGTTATCGCGTTGGGCACCGCGGGCTTCGCGGCTCTTGGCCTGCTACTCGGCGGCACGCTGCGCGCCGAAATCGTGCTCGCGGTCGCCAACCTGATGTGGTTCGTCTTCGCCGGGCTCGGCGCCCTGACCCTCGAAACAAAAATGATCCCGGTAGCAGTCGAGTGGGCGGCCCGCCTGACTCCGTCCGGCGCACTCACCGAGGCGCTGTCGCAAGCCATGACCCTGTCGGTGGACTGGTTCGGCGTGGCCGTCCTGACGGCATGGGGCGCGCTGGCGGCGCTGGCCGCGCTGCGTTGGTTCCGCTTCACCTGAAGGTTCCCCAACCGGTCCCGTACTACAAGCCGTAGTTTTTATTGCCTTACGATCGGGCGGTGCCCGTCGGACGAGTGCTGTTGCGGTTGGTGGACCTGCTCCCCGACCCGAGTCTGCGCACCCAGCGAGTCATCGCCGCAACAGTGATCCTCACTCAGGGTGGTATTGCCGTCACTGGCGCGATCGTCCGCGTCACCGCGTCGGGACTGGGCTGTCCGACCTGGCCACAGTGCTTTCCGGGCAGCTTCACCCCGGTGGCCGTCGCCGAGGTGCCGCGGGTGCACCAGGCGGTCGAATTCGGCAACCGGATGATCACCTTCGCGGTGGTGATCGCCGCGGCGCTGGCCGTGCTGGCCGTCACCCGGGCGCGCCGGCGCACCGAGGTGCTGGTCTATGCGTGGCTGATGCCGGTGTCGACGGTGGTCCAGGCGGTAATCGGCGGCATCACCGTGCGCACGGGGCTGCTGTGGTGGACGGTGGCCATCCACCTGCTGACATCGATGACGATGGTGTGGCTGTCGGTGCTGCTCTACGTCAAGGTCGGCGAACCCGATAACCCAGGGGTCGGGGTGGTCCAGGAGCAGGTAGCCAGGCCGCTGCGGGTGCTCACGGCGCTGAGCGCGCTGAATCTGGCCGCGGTGCTGGTCACGGGCACTCTGGTAACCGCGGCGGGCCCACACGCCGGCGACCGCAGCCCCAACCGGACGGTGCCACGGCTCAAGATCGAGGTCATCACCCTGGTGCACATACATTCGTCGCTGCTGGTCGCCTACCTGGCGCTGCTGGTCGGGCTGGGCTTCGGGCTGTTGGCCGTCGGCGCGTCCCGGGCAATCCGGTTACGGCTCACCGTGTTGCTCGCGCTGGTGTGCGCCCAAGCCGCCGTCGGCACCACGCAGTACTTCACGGGAGTGCCCGCCGCCCTGGTCGCCGTCCACGTGGCAGGTGCCGCGGCGTGCACCGCGGCCACCGCGGCGCTATGGGCCTCAATGCGGATCCCGCTGCGAGAGCGGGCCGAGCCCCAGCCGCTCCAAAGCTGACTCCACACGAAGCGCGAACTCGCGCTGAGCAAGATCACGGGTGCTCGCATCCAACCGCCGCCAGCCCAGCGACGGGTCCACCAACTGCAGTTCCCGCAACCGGGGCGGATCACTGACCACGTGGGCCCGCGCGTAGAGCAACTCGGTTGTGTGGATGCCGACTTGGGCTGCCGCCGCGGCCAGCGCGGCCGAGCCCACATCCCAGATCTCGAAATCAGGCTCATCCGCGACCAGTGCGTCTGCGGTACTGGTGAACGCGTGCGACGGCTCACCGCCCAGAAAGACCAACGCTGTCTCGGCAGCCGGACCACCGGGCTGAACAAACACGCTGTGGCCGGCCCTGTGCAATTCGGCAACATAGGCCGCGGCTGCGGACCTATCAGCGTTATCAGCGCAAAGGCGGGTTCTGCTGCCGATCGTCGGGCCGACGAAGACGTGACCAGTGCGCGGCAGCCGCACCCGGTCGCCCGGCCCGAAGACCTCACCGGGCACCGTCGGCACCCCCCGATGCGCCAGGTCGCCCAAGTAGCGCCGGTCGGCATTCCAGGCGACGACGGCTGGCGCGTTGAGCAGATTGGCCACGCCAGTGGTCCAGGCCAGGAACTCGTCGAGCCGCCCGGCGTAATCGTGGGTAGCCCGCAGAATCACCAGATCGGCGCCGCCGACTTCGGGATCGTCCCAGGACAACCAGCGTGCGTGTAGTCCGCGCTGCCCCAGCGCGGCCACCAGCCCGGCATCGTCGCCGTCACCGGCGACTTGCTGCGGGCAACCCGCCAAGACGATGCGGGGGTGGAAGATGTCCGGCCGCGCGAGCTTCATGCCCGGGGATGATAGTCACATGCACGCGATAGAAATCACCGAAACTGGCGGCCCTGAGGTCCTGCGGTACGTCGAAACGCCACAACCCACCCCCGGCCATGGTGAGCTGCTGATCAAAGCCGAGGCCATCGGCGTCAACTACATCGACACCTACTTCCGCAGCGGGCATTATCCGCGCGAGTTGCCGTTCATCATCGGCTCCGAGACGTCCGGCACCGTCGCCGCCCTGGGTGAGGGAGTCGCCGGTTTCAACGTCGGCGACCGGGTGGCCACCGCGACAGCGACCGGTGGCTACGCCGAATTCTCGACCGCGCTAGCGTCTTTGACCGCTAAAGTGCCGGACGGCGTGACCGCCGACGTCGCTGCTTCGGTAATGCTTAAGGGCCTGACCGCGCACTACTTGCTGAAGTCGGTGTATCCGGTGCAAGGTGGCGACACAGTGCTGGTGCATGCTGGCGCCGGCGGCGTCGGTCTGATCTTGACTGAATGGATCAGTCACCTCGGCGGCCGGGTCATCACCACCGTCTCGACCCCGGAGAAAGAGCGGCTTTCCAGGGCGGCCGGCGCTGATGAGGTGCTCGGGTACCCCGAGGATCCCGCCGAGTTCGGGCAGCAGGTACGAGCCCTCACCGGGGGCGTCGGAGTGGCAGCGGTATACGACGGTGTCGGCGCCACCACCTTCGACGCCAGCCTGGCCAGCCTGGCCGTCCGCGGGACACTGGCGCTGTTCGGCGCCGCCAGCGGGCCCGTTCCGCCCGTCGACCCCCAGCGCCTCAATGCCGCCGGGTCAGTGTTTTTGACCCGGCCCTCGCTGGTCCACTTCATCCGCACCAGCGAAGAGTTCAACTCCCGGGCCGCTGAGCTGTTCGAGGTGATCGGCAGCGGCGCCGTCACTATCGAAGTCAGCGAACGCTATCCGCTTTCCGAAGCTGCCCGCGCCCACCAGGATCTGCAGGGCCGCAGGACCGTCGGCTCGATTGTGTTGCTGCCCTAACCTTCTGCGGCGGGCGGGCGCG
>JBEKNM010000146.1:0-9091 GCA_049522835.1 Mycobacterium sp. | reverse complement strand
AACTCCGGATAACGGTAGCCGCATCGATCGAGCGAATCAGCGCAGACCGCACCGCTGGGAGCGGAGGAAATGGATTCTCGTTGAGCGACAACGCAAACGGATCGATCGCGTCGGGGAGAGCGTCACCGATCTGAGCGGTGACCGGACTTGGGAAGGGTTGCATCAGGGCCGCCCGCCCCAGCGCACCGCCGCCGCCCCGGCGAAGTCGCCGGCGTGCGCGAAGGCTGCCATCATGACCAGGTCGCCGGACTTGACCTGGCCGTCGGATATTGCGTGGTCCAAGTTGATCGGGATGCCGGCGCCGAATAGGTTGCCGCACTCGTCAAAGGTGTCCCGATGGCGTTCCTTGGGTAACTCAAGCGCTTCACGCCAGTTACGCAGAAACGCCCGGTTGGGCTGGTTGGTCACCAACAGATCGATGTCTTTGGAATGCAAGCCGATTCGATCACACACCGCCAGTGCCACTTCGGGTACCTGCCGGTTGCCTCGGGCCAGCACCTTGGTGACCCTGCTTTCGGTGAAACCGATGCAGAGCTCGCCGGTCCCGGGCTGCCACCACTTGCGGGGCGGGTCCGGGTCGAGCGTCATTTCACCGGCGTATTCGCCGTAGGTGCGGCACTCGATGTCAAGAACGGGTGACTGGTCGGACAGCGTGACAAGGCCCACCGCGGCACCGTCGCCGGGCACCGCAGCCTGTGCCTTGCGGCGGACTCCCGGCTGATCGAAGACTTGGCCTGCGGCATTTTGCGCAACGGCGATCAGCGCGGTATGCCCTGAACCTGACGCCAACAGCTGACGAGCCACGTTGAGCGCCAATACGAAGGCGGCGCACCCGCCGTTGTGCAGGTCGAGCACCCAGGACGGCCGCATGCCCAGCCGGTGAGCGATGCCCCCGCCGGCGCCGTAGAACGGCAGGTCGGGTGCCTGGGTGTGGGTGATCAACACGTCGGCGCCTTCGATGACGTCGTGGCCATGCCGTTCGATCAACCCTTGCGCGGCGCGCTCGACCATGTCGATCGCAGTCTCGTCGGGCGCGACGTGATGGCGGAACGCCGGCGCGCGAAACATGACGTTGTCACGCAGGTCGTCGGACTCGGCGAATTGCGCATAGTACTCCGCCGGGATCGGCTCGCCGGGCAAGTACGTGGAAACGTCAGTCAGACTGACGGTGGTTTGGCTCATGGTGTTCTCATCTCTTTTCGTCTCATCCAGTCAGGCGTCACCGGCAGGCCGTTCCGATGGCGATACTCGGCGATTGCCTTGAGGTTCTTCATTTCCAGCAGGTGACCCGGGCCGAACATGTCCCAGAAGTCGCCGACCCAAACCGGGCGCTCGGGCGGTGCGGCTTCTGGATACGGGTTGCGCTCATAGAACGGGTGGTGGCAATTGGTCCACAGCACAACCGAACCGGGCTTGTCGAGCACTACTTGTGCGTCGATGACGCGCATCAGATAAATCATCCACAGGTGCTTGCCCTGATCCCACGCGCAGTGGTAGTCGACGGTCCGGGCCTGCTCGTTGGCGATAGTGCGGGTGTAGATCTTGGTCTCCGAACCAAGCCGGTCGTAGGCCTCCCACAGACCTGGTTCGTCGGTTGCCTTGAAACCGCGCAGACTATAGGTCCACTCCTCGAGGCTGCGGGTGTCGGACATGTACTCGTACAACTCGTCGGGCGGACAGTCGATGTAGTCGTTGACGGTGCAGTATTCTCCGAAGACCTGATCGTGCGGGTACACCGATCGGATCATCTCCATGATGATCGGCATGGCCTTCTCACGGGGGCTGGTTTCGATGCGGGTCACCCCGTCGATGGGTTGATCGGTGCCGGCATGGGCCACGACATCCTCAAGCGCTGGCAGCGACATCGGCTCGCTTCTCCTTCAAGGTTGAAATCTCTTCTGTAGCATTGGTTTCCGCCGATCCGGTAAGAAACGGTGCGAACGGCGGGATCTCATCGGCTGCGCATTCAACACTGATCACGGCTGGGCCGTCGACATCCAGTGCGGCGCGCATAGCTGCGGCAAACCCATTGCGGTCAGCGACGTCGACGGATGTCAACCCCGGAAACATAGCTGCCAGACCTGCACCCAGCCGGCTGGGGCGGAATCGGTTGTAGCTGTAGAGGTCGTCATAGAAAAGCTGCTCGCGGGTCACGCACATCGCGTGGGCGTTATTGTTGAGCAAGACGAAGGTCACGGGAAGCCCGTAGTGCACGGCGGTGTGCACCTCCATGCCGTGCATGAAAAACGCTCCATCCCCGGCAATTACCACGGTGCGTCCGCCGGGGCGCCCGCTGTTGGCGCGTCCAAAGGCCATCCCGATACCGGCACCGAAGCTGTAGCCCATGCCACCCATACCGAGTGCCACCGCAAATTTTCCGTCCCGCCGCACCGGCAGGTAGTGAATCGCCGCCGCACCCGTGTTGCCGGCGTCGACCACGATGTCCGTGCCGTCGGGCAGGGTACCGTCCAGCACCGCCATGGCGTCCCGGTACCGCACCCCGGTTCCGGAGCAGGGTGGGGGCGTCAGTTCCCTGTGCCGGACCTGGTCGGGCACCCGCACACTGGTGGGCGGCCGGAGCCCGGACAGCGCCTCGGTCAGCATCCGCAGCGAACCACGCAGGTCGTCGGTGTGCACATGAGTGCAGGGAAGATAGGGCGGCGCCGACCCGATTGAGACTGTCCGCACCGTTGACAGCACGTCATCAAGGCCGGTACGCGCGGTGACCGACAGTCTGGTGCCGACCACCAAGCACACGGCGCTGGCGGCCGCTGCTTCGGCCACACCTGGATGGCCCATCACACCGCTTACCCCGAGCGCAAACGACGACCCGAAACCCGGTGTGCCGGCGACATCCTTGGCGTCGGGCACGGTGGCTACCCGAGCGCGCAATGCGGCGCGCAGCTGTTCGAGCTCGGCCCGGGCGTTGTCGCGAGCCACCTGCTCGCCGACGATGATGGTGACGGGCCCGTGCGCGTTGCGCAGTATCCCGACGATCGGCTGCGGGTTGCCGATGCGTCGCAGTTCCTGCCCATTTGGGCCGCCCCAGTGGGGACTTTCCTCAACGTATCCCTGCTGAATATCCTTGGGCAGCAACAACACCGCTGGGCCACCGGTGCGCGCGGCGGCGATGGCCCGAGACAGCGCTGCAACGATATCGCCCGGGGTGAGCACCCGCTCACACGACACCGACACCGCTGAAAAGACTGCCTCGGCGTCCAGCGATCCGTTGCGGCCGCTGGTGTCCTGAAAGCTGCCCCGACCGTCCATCGTTGTGGCAGTCTGGCCGACCAAAGCCAACACCGGAACGCGACTTGTCAACGACTCCCCCAGGCCGGCAATAAGATTCAGCGCGCCACCACCCGAGGTCGCCGCCACCACACCCAGCCCGGCCCCGCTGCGACTGTACCCGTCGGCCATCGTGGCGGCGGAGAACTCGTGCTTGGCCAGCACCGCGGTAATTTCAGGCTGGAAGTGTGCCGCATCGTAGAGATCCTCGATGTTGGCGCCGTCCACTCCGAAGATGTGATCGACTCCAACTGCCGCAAGGCGTTCGACGATGTGGTCGACCACCCGGTGCTTCCTAGTTTGTTTACTAGGCATGTGCTCACCTAAATCCGATAGGGACGATGCCTGTTCCACGAATTAGGTAAGCCTTTGGTTCACCAACGCCGGACTTTATAGCGAACGCTGCAGCAGAACCTCGCCGCCGTCAGCGGAAACGATCTGCACGGCGGCGATCTGATCGACCGGCGTCGAGATGCTGCCCGCGGGCGTCGCAGTGTGGCCGGGTTCGGCCACCCAGGTGGCCAGCCGGGTTTGGCTGCCGTCGCGACCCACCACGACCATCGCCAGCGTGTCATGGTGCGCATTCAGCGGAGCCAGGCAGACACACTTCAGGTTGATGAACGTGCCCCAGTGCTGACTGGTGAGCGACACCGTGGAGTCCAGCAGGTGCGTCCCGACCTGCGCCATCGGCTGCGCGGACGCGGTCACCTGCTGCGGAGCTGTCGAGGAATGCGTTTGAACACCAACCAACACGCCGATCCCCAACACCACGGCCGCGGCGGCTGAGGCCACCCAGGTCGTCAAGCGCGTACGGCGGCGGCGAAAGCGCACCGTCGCCAACAACGTCGGCAACAATTCCGGTGAGATCTCCGGCGTGGCCGCCGGCGGGGGGCCGGACTCCTCCATCGCGGCAACATCTTCACGATCAAGCTGCGAAAGCAAGGCGGGCACGCCGCTGAGCTCGGCAACGGCCTTCCGGCAATCCGGGCAATTGGCCATATGTAATTCGAATTCGCGGCGGTCAGCGGCAGACAGCGACCCTAACACGTATGCGGCATCCCACATCGCGTGGCGGTGATCGTCTTCCATAGTCAGACCAAATGCCTCGTTGTCACCGGGCGGGCCGACACCTCGTAGCGGCGTCCTCATCTCATCCATCTCCTGTCACCCTCAAGTATTCGGAGCCGATGGACAGTTAGGTTGGCCCGAAAAATATGGCGCTGAGCTGTCATCTTGTAACTCCAAGTTCCTGCAGAGTGAGCCGCAAAGCCCGTACAGCGTAGTGTAGTCGCGACTTAACGGTTCCTTCTGCGATGTCAAGGTCTGTAGCAATCTGTGCGGTAGTCCATCCCCGGTAGTAGGACCGCTCGATTACGGCCCGATGCTCGGCGGATAGTTGCGCCATCGCGTCGGCGATCAGCAGCCGGTCCAGCGCTGCGTTCACCTCGTCCGGCGTGGACTGCTCAGGCGCGCCTTCTACGTCGGTCGAGCCGACCACATTGCGGTAGCGTGCGCTGCGCCGATCGTCGATGATCATGTTGCGAGCCACGGTGAACAGCCACGCGCGCGCCGACCGCTCGGTGTCGCCGATGACTTCCGGATGTTGCCATGCTCGCAACAACGTTTCCTGGACGACGTCCTCGGCCTGGCTGGCGTCACCCGTCAGCCGGAGCGCGTAGCGCCACAAAACAGCGGCATGCTCGTCGTAGAGCGCCTTCATCAGTGCGGCTTCGGCAGCCGCGGAGCTGGCAACACGAGCCACTCGATCACCTCCGCCAATTGACACGAGTTGAGTACGTGTTCAGTTCAATGGCGCCACGGCAATCCTTACCAGGACTTCTCCGCTGGGCCTAGGCAAGCCCAAAGCCAACCTGAAGGGTCAAGCAACCGTCAGGATGCGGGGCCCGTTCTCAGTCACTGCGACGGTGTGTTCCCAGTGTGCCGCATGTGACCCGTCGGTGGTGGTGACGGTCCATTCGTCGTCGAGCACCAGCGTCTTGCCGGAACCAAGAGTCAGCATGGGTTCGATGGCCAACACCGACCCCGGGGCCAGCAGCGGGCCTCGCCCCGGCGAGCCCTCGTTGGGTAGGAACGGATCCATGTGCATGTGTCGGCCGATGCCGTGACCCCCGTAGCCCTCCACGATCCCGAACCGGCGTCCGTAGCGGGCCTCGGCCGCACGCGTGCCTTGCTCGATCGCATGCGCTACGTCCGTCAACCGATTGCCGCTGATCATCGCCGCGATTCCGGCTTCCAGCGACTCCTTGGTCGCCGCGGAGAGCACTCCGTCGGCTGGGTCCAGCGCGCCGATGCCGAAGGTGACCGCCGCATCACCGTGCCAGCCCTCCAAAACCGCGCCGCAGTCGATGGACAACAGGTCTGCAGGTGCGAGTATTTCGGCGGCGGAGGGGATACCGTGCACAACCCTGTCGTTGATCGATGCGCAGATCGACGCCGGATAGCCGTGATAGCCCAGGAAGGACGGTGTAGCGCCGGCTTCGCGGATCACCGATTCGGCGATTTCGTCAAGGCTCAAGGTCGACGCCCCGGGGACCGCCGCGGCCTGAACCGCTTGCAGCGCGGCGGCGACGACAGCGCCGGCCGCGGCCATCGCGTCAAGCTCGCCGGCGGTGCGCTGCGGAACAACCCTGCGACTCCGCAGCCGCGCCAGCGCGCTCATGATTACTTACCCAGAGCCTTCAGCGCACGGGCGAAGACTTCATCGACAGTGCCGAGCGCGTCTACTGTCTTCAATTCGTCGCTGTAGTACTCCAGCAGCGGCGCGGTCTCGTCGCGGTAGACCTTCATCCGATTGCGAATCACGTCGTCGGTGTCGTCGGCGCGGCCACGCGCCTTGAGCCGCTCGAACAACTCGTCCTCCGGCACCCGAAACTCCACTACCGCATCGATGTCGGTGCCCCGGCGTTGGAGCATTTCGTGCAACGCTTCGGCCTGCTTGAGCGCGCGCGGGTAGCCGTCCAGGATGAAGCCGTCGGCGGCATCCGGATCGTTCAGCCGGTCGTCGACGAGCTGGTTGGTCAATTCCGAGGGCACCAAGTCACCGGCGTCCAGGTAACGCTTGGCCTCCAGACCCAGCTTGGTGCCGTTGTCGATATTGCGCCGGAACAGCTCACCGGTCGAGATCTGCGGGATCCCCAGCTTCTCGGCGATCTTCTCTGCCTGAGTGCCCTTGCCCGCCCCAGGCGGTCCCAGAAAAACCAATCTCACTTGAGGAACCCTTCATAGTTGCGCTGCATGAGCTGACTCTCGATCTGTTTGACCGTATCCAAACCGACGCCAATCATGATCAGAACCGCTGTACCGCCAAACGGCAAGTTTTGGACTGCTCCACCGTTGCCGATCTGGAGGAAGAGATTAGGCAGTACAGAGATTGCGCCCAGGTAGATCGCGCCCGGAAGGGTAATTCTGCTCAGCACATAACGCAGATAATCGGCGGTCGGCTTTCCCGGCCGAATGCCGGGAATGAAGCCGCCGAACTTCTTCATCTCGTCGGCCCGCTCGTCGGGATTGAACGTGATCGACACATAGAAGTACGTGAAGAAGATGATGAGCCCGAAGTAGATGCCGATGTAAACCGGGTCGCTTGGGTCGGACAGGTAACTTCCGACGAACTTGTCCCACCAGCTGTTGCCCGGGCCGCCGCTGCCGCTGCGAATCAGCTGGGTGATCAGATGCGGAATGTAGATCAGCGACGAAGCGAAGATGACCGGGATAACGCCGGCCTGGTTGACCTTCAGCGGCAGGTACGTCGACGTTCCGCCGTACATGCGCCGGCCCACCATGCGCTTGGCGTATTGCACTGGGATCCGACGCTGGCCCTGCTCGACGAACACTACGCCGACAATGATGGCCAGCGCGGCCGCACAGACGGCGGCGAAGATGACCCCGCCGCGGGTGTCCAGGATGGTTTTCCCTTCAGAAGGAATGCGCGCGGCGATACCGACGAAGATCAGCAGCGACATGCCGTTGCCGATACCGCGTTCGGTGATCAGCTCCCCCATCCACATCACCAGCGCCGCACCGGCGGTCATCACCAGCACGATGACGACTTGGGTGAAGATGCTCTGGTCGGCGATGATGTCCAGCGAGCAACCCTGTAGCAGGCCGCCGTTGGCCGCCAGCGCCACGATGCTGGTGGCTTGCAGGACGGCCAGCGCGATTGCCAGGTAGCGGGTGTACTGAGTCATCTTGGCCTGGCCGGACTGGCCTTCCTTGCGCAATTCCTCGAACCGCGGGATGACGACGGTGAGAAGCTGCACGATGATGCTCGCGGTGATGTAGGGCATCACCCCCACCGCGAAAACCGTCAGCTTCAGTAGCGCGCCACCGGAGAACAAGTTGATCAGCGAGTAGATCTGACCGGCTTCGCCGTTGGTGGCCTCTTTGATGCACTGCTGCACGTGGGGGTAGTTGACACCGGGGGACGGCAGGGCGGCGCCGAGGCGGTAGAGGATGACGATGCCCAGCGTGAAGAGGATCTTCCGTCTCAGGTCGACTGTCCGCATCGATGAGATGAAAGCCGAAAGCACTCTTCCTCCTGCGCAGCCGAAACCTTGTCACGGCATCCAACCGGGCTGGTCTGGCCGGCCCGCACCATTCCCGGGGTCATCCTGTGTCACGCGCCCAAGACCCGCAGGCAGGACAAACGGCGTCGTGTCAAACCGTGTACGAGAATAACAGCTGGTCTGGACAGGTCCTTAACGGCCGCCATCCAGGCGCCTGGAATGGGCCTAAAACATGCCGCATCCGGGAACAAGCAGTGAACCCGCAGGAAGCCAACAGCCGCGGGGCGTAGAGTTCCGTTAGTTTGTTACACTTGCTAAGTATCGAAAGCTAGATTAGGTATCGAAGGGTTAACAAGGAGCACTGTATGACGCAGGTGGGCAGCGTGACGCCGGTGGGCAGCGCACGCTTTGACGGTGACACCTGGGACCTGGCGTCCAGCGTGGGTTTGACGGCCACCATGGTCGCGGCAGCACGGGCGGTGGCCAGCAGAGCTCCCGACCCGCTGATCGACGATCAATTCGCGGCACCGCTGGTCCGCGCCGTCGGGGTCGACTACTTCGCCCGCATGGCCGGCGGCGAGCTGGATCCCAGTGAGCTCGACGAAGACGCGGCCAGGGGTATGCGGCGGTTCGCCGACGCGATGGCAATCCGCACCAGGTTCTTCGATGAATTCTTCCTGGACGCCACCCGGGCCGGTATTCGGCAGGCCGTCATCTTGGCGTCCGGCCTAGATTCCCGCGCCTACCGGCTGGAGTGGCCACCCGGCACCGCGGTTTTCGAGGTCGACCAGCCGCAGGTCATCGATTTCAAGACCACGACGCTGGCCGCCCTGGGTGCCCAGCCGACAGCGGACCGGCGCGCGGTGGCCATCGACCTGCGCGAGGACTGGCCGGCGGCACTGAAGCAAGCCGGCTTCGACCCGGCTCGGCGGACCGCGTGGATCGCCGAGGGGCTGCTGGGTTATCTGCCCGCCGAGGCCCAAGACCGGTTGCTCGACCAGATCACCGCCCAGAGCGCGCCGGGTAGCCGGCTCGCCACAGAGGGCCTACTCGACATCAACGAGCTCAATCAAGAGGAGCTGCGGCGACGCATGCAGCGCCAGTCCGAGCGGTGGACCCAACACGGCTTCGAGCTCGATATGGCGGGCCTGGTGTATTTCGACGACCGCACCGATGCCGCGACCTACCTGAGCGACCATGGCTGGCAGACCGCCGGCGCGAGCGCCACCGACTTGCTGGCCGAACACGGGTTGCCGCCGATCGACGACGACGACGAC
>JBEKNM010000145.1:0-9112 GCA_049522835.1 Mycobacterium sp. | reverse complement strand
CACCCGCAAGCTGGCCGACGCGCTCGGCGCCACAGTGCTGCTCAAGGGGAATGTCACCGTCATCGCCGACCCGGGCGGCCCGGTCTACCTGAATCCGGCCGGGCAGTCCTGGGCGGCCACCGCCGGATCCGGCGACGTGCTGTCCGGAGTGATCGGCGCGCTACTGGCGGCGGGGCTGCCGACGGCCGAGGCGGCCGCTGCCGGGGCGTTCGTGCACGCTCAGGCAGCGGCACTGTCAGCCGCCGACCCGGGACCCGGTGAAGCGCCCACGTCGGCGTCACGAATTGTGCCGCACATCCGGGCGGCGCTGGCCGCCCTATAGCTCCTAGCCGTCAAACGAAAGGATCCGTCGTGACCCTCAGCCACCCATCCGTCCCCGCGCACTCGATCGCGCCCGCCTACACCGGCCGCATGTTCACCACCCCGGTGCCGGCGTTGCGACTGCCCGAGGAATCGATGGATCCCGATGCCGCCTACCGCTTCATCCACGACGAGCTGATGCTCGACGGCAGTTCCCGGCTGAACCTGGCCACCTTCGTCACCACCTGGATGGATCCCGAAGCCGAGAAGTTGATGGCCGAGACGTTCGACAAGAACATGATCGACAAGGATGAATACCCGATAACCGCGGCTATCGAGGCGCGGTGCGTCTGCATGGTGGCCGACCTGTTCCACGCCGACGGCCTGCGCGACGACGACCCGTCCAGCGCCTGCGGAGTGTCCACTATCGGCTCCAGCGAGGCGGTGATGCTGGGCGGCCTGGCCATGAAATGGCGCTGGCGAGCAAAGGTCGGCTCCGGAAAAAAGGGAGGCTGGGAGGGCCGCACCCCCAATCTGGTGATGGGCTCCAACGTCCAGGTGGTGTGGGAGAAGTTCTGCCGCTACTTCGATGTCGAGCCCCGCTATCTACCGATGGAAGAGGGGCGCTACGTCATCACTCCCGAGCAGGTCATCGACGCCGTCGACGAGAACACCATCGGCGTGGTGGCGATCGTGGGCACCACCTACACCGGCGAACTCGAGCCGGTCGCCGAGATCTGCGCGGCGCTGGACAAACTGGCCGCCGACGGGGGCCTGGACGTTCCGGTGCACGTCGACGCCGCGAGCGGCGGCTTCGTGGTGCCCTTCCTGCACCCGGAACTGAAGTGGGACTTCCGGCTGCCCCGGGTGGTGTCGATCAACGTCAGCGGCCACAAATACGGGCTGACCTACCCCGGTATCGGGTTCGTCGTGTGGCGCAGCGGCGAATATCTGCCCGAGGACCTGGTCTTCCGGGTCAACTACCTGGGTGGCGACATGCCGACGTTCACGTTGAACTTCTCTCGCGCCGGCAACCAGGTGATCGGCCAGTACTACAACTTCCTGCGGCTGGGTCGCGAGGGCTACACCCAGATCATGCAGTCGTTGTCGCAGACGGCACGCTGGTTGGGTGAGCAGTTGCGGGTCGGGGACCATTGCGAGCTGATCTCGGACGGTTCGGCGATCCCGGTAGTCAGCTTCCGGCTCGCCAAGGACCGCGGGTACACCGAATTCGACCTCTCCCACGAGCTACGGACCTTCGGTTGGCAGGTGCCCGCTTACACGATGCCCGACAACGCCACCAACATATCGGTGCTGCGCGTCGTGGTGCGGGAAGGACTCTCCGCCGACCTCGCACGCGCACTGCACGACGATGCCCGCACCGCGCTGGCCTCCTTGGACAAGCTCAGGCCCGGCGGACACTACAGCGCCGAGCACTTCGCGCACTGAGCTTGCGCCGCGAGCGTAATCGCACCGCGATTTACGGCCCGATTCTTAGCAGTGGCCTTACGCTCGGTGACGCCGTGTGCACTTCTGGGACAATGGTGGTCGTGGCTGTCACCCCGATATCCCTGATGCCCGGCATCCTCGCCGAGGCCGTGGTGGACCTGGGTGCAATAGAGCACAACGTGCGGGTGTTGCGTGAGCACGCCGGCCCCGCGCAGGTGATGGCCGTCGTCAAGGCCGACGGCTATGGCCACGGCGCCACCCAGGTCGCCCGCGCCGCGCTGGCTGCCGGTGCAGCCGAACTGGGTGTCGCCAGCGTCGATGAGGCACTGGCATTGCGTGCTGACGGGATCACCGCACCAGTGCTGGCCTGGCTGCATCCACCAGGCATCGACTTCGCACCGGCGTTGTTGGCCGACGTGGAGATAGCCGTGTCCTCGGTGCGTCAGCTCGACGAGCTGCTGGACGCGGTGCGCCGGACCGGCCGCACGGCGACGGTGACAGTCAAGGTCGACACCGGGCTGAACCGCAACGGTGTCGCCCCGGCGCACTACGCATCGATGCTGACCGCGTTGGGTCGGGCCGTCGCTGAGGACGCCTTCCGGCTACGGGGGCTGATGTCGCACTTGGTATACGCCGACCAGCCTGACAATTCGATCAACGACGTTCAGGCCCAACGGTTCACCATCTTGCTGGCCCAGGCGCGTAACCAGGGGGTGCGGTTCGAGGTGGCGCACCTGTCGAATTCGTCGGCCACCATGTCGCGTCCCGACCTGGCTTTCGACCTGGTGCGGCCCGGTATCGCGGTGTACGGTCTGAGTCCTGTGCCCGAGCGCGGTGACATGGGTCTGATACCGGCGATGACAGTGAAATGCGCTGTTGCGCTGGTGAAGTCGGTTGCCGCCGGTGAGGGCGTGTCTTATGGACACACTTGGATCGCGCAGCGTGACACCAATCTGGCGCTGCTGCCGATCGGTTACGCAGACGGCGTGTTCCGCTCACTGGGCGGGCGCCTGGAGGTGCTGATCAACGGCAAGCGGCGGCCGGGCGTTGGGCGGGTCTGCATGGACCAGTTCCTTGTCGACCTGGGTCCTGGGCGGGTCGATGTAGCCGAAGGCGACGAGGCGATCCTGTTCGGCCCCGGCACCAGAGGCGAACCCATTGCACAGGACTGGGCCGATCTGCTCGGCACCATCCACTACGAAGTGGTCACCAGCCCCCGGGGGCGCATCACCAGAACCTACCGCGAGGCCGAAACCGTTGAGCGATGACGAAACTCGCAGGCGCCAGAGGGGAAGGGCTTGGCTTGCGGGAGGCGCGGGGTTAACTGCGGTAGCCACGATCGTGGGAGCCTCGGCCCGCCGATCGATGATCGGACGCGCGAGGGCCCGCGAGGATCCCTATGCCGATGAGGATTTCGAGCGGTTATACGACGACCGCAGTTACGTGGTGACCACGCCCGACGGGGTCCCGCTGGCGGTGCGCGAGGTCGGCCTGGTGGACGCCCCGGTGACCGTGGTCTTCGCCCACGGGTTCTGTCTGCGTATGAGCGCCTTCCACTTCCAGCGAATGCGGCTCGGCGAGCGATGGGGACCGCACGTGCGGATGGTCTTCTACGACCATCGTGGGCACGGCCGGTCCGGAGATGGCGCGCCCGAGACCTACACGCTGATCCAATTGGGCAAGGACTTGGAAACCGTGCTGCAGGTGGTCGCGCCGCACGGGGCGATCGTGCTGGTCGGCCATTCGATGGGCGGCATGACGGTGTTGTCGCATGCCCGGCAGTACCCTGAGCAGTATGGCCGCCGGATCGTTGGTGCGGCGTTGATTTCCTCTGCCGCCGAGGGAGTTACGCGGTCACCGCTAGGTGAGATCCTGAAAAACCCTGCGCTGGAGGCCCTTCGGTTCACCGCCCGGTCCGCCCCCAGGCTGATGCACCGCGGCCGCAACGTGTCGCGGTCACTGATCGGCCCGATTCTGCGCGCCGCGTCCTACAGCGACCTACAGGTCAGCCGGAGTCTGGACGCGTTCTCTCAGCGGATGATGAACGGCACCCCAATCGCCACCCTGATGGGTTTCCTGCGCGCGCTGGAAGTGCACGACGAAACCGCTGGGTTGTGGACGTTGCTGCGGATCCCGACCCTGATCGCCTGCGGTGACCACGACCTGCTCACCCCGGACGAGTACTCGCGGAAGATGGCGGCCTCGCTGCCGCTATCCGAACTGGTCATCGTCGACGGGGCCAGTCACCTGGCGCTGCTGGATAAGCCCGATGCCATCAACGACGGGCTGGTCCGGCTGGTCAACCGGGCCATTCCGGGCAAGATGGCCCTGCGGTACCGGCGGTTGCGGGGACGGTTCGGCCGCCATGGCTAAGCAGGAGCGGGGCACGGCGGGGTCAGATGGCGGCGACCCGCTGCGTCCGGCTTCGCCGCCCTTGCGATCGCGGCAGACGCTGGAGCGCGTCGAGGACACCGTCGCGCTGGGGTCCCGGTTGGGTGAACAGCTGCGCGCGGGTGACGTGGTGGTGCTCTCCGGTCCGCTAGGTGCCGGAAAGACCGTGCTGGCCAAGGGGATTGCCGCAGTCATGGACGTCGACGGCCCGGTTACGTCACCGACATACGTGCTGGCGCGGGTGCACCCGCCGCGGCGGCCCGGTACTCCGGCGCTGATTCACGTTGACGTCTATCGGCTCTTGGACCACTCGGATCCTCCAAGCGCCGACCTGCTCGCAGAGCTCGACTCGCTGGACCTCGATACCGATCTGGATGACGCCGTGGTCGTGGTGGAGTGGGGCGAGGGCCTGGCCGAACGCCTCTCCGAGCGCCACCTCGACATCCGTCTCGAGCGGGTCAGCCACTCCGACGCGAGGATCGCGACCTGGGAGTGGGGCCGCTCATGAGCCTTGAAAGCGTTGTCCTGGCCCTCGACACGTCGACTCCGGCGGTGACGGCCGGCGTGGTGCGGCTGGATGGCTCAGATTGGGTCGTGCTGAGTGAGCGGGTCACCGTCGACGCTCGGGCACACGCCGAACGACTCACGCCCAACGTGCTGGCAGCGCTCGCCGATGCCGAGCTGACGATGGCCGATCTCGATGGCGTCGTGGTGGGCTGTGGGCCCGGCCCGTTCACCGGTCTGCGGGCCGGTATGGCGACCGCCGCCGCCTATGGGCATGCGCTGGGCATCCCGGTGCGTGGTGTGTGCAGCTTGGACGCCATCGGCGTGCGAACCTGCGGCGACACCCTGGTGGTCATCGACGCCCGCCGGCGCGAGGTCTACTGGGCCGGCTACCGGGACGGGTTCCGCGTGCACGGTCCGGCAGTGAATGCGCCAGCCGACGTCGACCCCGGAACGGCGCGGGCAGTGGCCGGCTCGCCTGAGCACGCGGCGCTGTTCGACCTGCCGCGATGCGAGCCGGTTTACCCGACACCGGCCGGCCTGGTCGCCGCGGTGCCCGATTGGTCGGCGCCTCCGCTGCCGCTGGTGGCCTTGTATCTGCGCAGGCCCGATGCCAAACCCTTGGCGGCTCGCCCATGATCGCCCGCCTCGAACCCGTCCCCATCGGTGCGCTGACGCCCGCCGACGCCGAGCGGTGCGCCCAGCTGGAGGCCCAGCTCTTCGATGGCGACGACCCATGGCCGGCGGCGGCGTTCAACCGTGAACTGGCCAGCGCCCACAACCATTACGTGGGCGCGCGCACCGATGGCATGCTGGTTGGTTACGCCGGCATCTCGCGGTTGGGTCGCAAACCGCCGTTCGAGTATGAGGTGCACACCATCGGCGTGGACCCCGCATACCAGGGGCGGGGCATCGGCCGCCAACTGCTCGACGAGCTGCTGCATTTCGCCGACGGTGGCGTCGTCTACCTGGAGGTTCGCACCGACAACGAGGCTGCGATCTCGTTGTACCGCAGCATGGGATTCACTCAGGTCGGCCTGCGCCGGCGCTACTACCGAGTCAGTGGCGCCGACGCCTACACGATGCGGCGGGTGGGGGCACCTCCCGCTTGCGGGGGAGCGCTGTGACACCCGGTAAGACCATCCTGGCCATCGAAACCTCTTGCGATGAAACCGGTGTCGGTATCGCGCGGCTGGACGCCGACGGCACCGTGACGTTATTGGCCGACGAGGTCGCATCCAGCGTCGACGAGCACGTCCGGTTCGGCGGCGTGGTCCCCGAGATCGCCTCGCGGGCGCACCTCGAGGCGCTCGGTCCGGCCGTGCGCCGCGCGCTGGAGGCTGCCGGCCTGGAACGCCCCGACATTGTCGCGGCCACCATCGGGCCCGGGCTGGCCGGTGCCTTGTTGGTGGGAGTGGCTGCGGCCAAGGCGTATTCGGCTGCCTGGGGAGTGCCGTTTTATGCCGTGAACCACCTGGGCGGGCACCTGGCCGCCGATGTGTACGAGCACGGGCCGCTGCCCGAGTGTGTGGCGCTGCTGGTGTCCGGGGGTCATACCCATCTGTTGCATGTGCGTTCGCTCGGCCAGCCGATCGTCGAGCTGGGCGGCACCGTCGACGACGCCGCCGGCGAGGCCTACGACAAGGTGGCGAGGCTGCTGGGCTTGGGCTATCCGGGCGGCAAAGTGCTCGACGATCTGGCTCGTACCGGCGACCGGGACGCCATCGTGTTCCCGCGCGGCATGACCGGCCCGGCCGATGACCCGTATGCGTTCAGCTTCTCCGGGCTCAAGACCGCTGTCGCTCGGTACGTGGAGAGCCACCCGGACCATAGGCAATCCCGGACGGCCGATATCGCCGCCGGGTTCCAGGAATCCGTTGCCGATGTGTTGACCATGAAGGCGGTGCGTGCGGCAACCGGGCTCGGCGTCTCGACCCTGCTAGTCGCTGGGGGAGTGGCCGCCAACTCGCGGCTGCGTGAGCTGGCCACGCAGCGCTGCGAAGCGGCAGGGCTGGCGTTGCGGATCCCCAGGCCCGGGCTCTGCACCGACAATGGGGCGATGATCGCCGCCTTCGCCGCGCAGCTGGTGGCCGCCCAAGCGCCGCCATCACCACTGGACGTGCCCAGCGACCCGGGTCTACCCGTGATAAAAGGGCAGGTCAGCTGAGTGCGGGCGGCCAACATGCGGGAAGCAGCGGGGCGGCCTTGAGTGCTAGCACTCTCATGTATAGAGTGCTAGGTGGCAGTCGGACAGTCCCTGCGTCGGCACCCGCGACGACGACGCGAGGGCAACGGCCGGATGCCGAATCACCTGGTAATTCGGACGGTTCGGGGCAAGCCCCCGGACCGACCGCCAACTCCGGTCCGGGCTAATAGCCCCGGACCCGATCTAATAGTGGAGGGCTCCAATCGTGGCGAAGGTGAACATCAAGCCACTCGAGGACAAGATTCTCGTGCAGGCCAACGAGGCCGAGACCACGACCGCGTCCGGTCTGGTCATTCCTGACACCGCCAAAGAGAAGCCCCAGGAGGGCACCGTCGTCGCAGTCGGCCCCGGCCGGTGGGACGAGGACGGCGAGAAGCGAATCCCGCTGGACGTGTCGAAAGGTGACACTGTCATCTACAGCAAGTACGGCGGCACCGAGATCAAGTACAACGGCGAGGAATACCTGATCCTGTCGGCACGCGACGTGCTGGCTATCGTTTCCAAGTAGAAGTCCGTGTTCCGCCCCGGCGATCCCCGCGTTCAATCGCGGTGATTTCCGGGGCGGCATGCGTCATAGCCGGGCCCTGATGGACTCCAACTTGCCCGGCGCGCTCCCCCCGAGCGCGGGAGGTACCCCCAAGCAGGCCGTTGCTCGGCCTGCAACGTCGCAGGGCATAAAGGAGCCTGATGAGCAAGCTTATTGAGTACGACGAGACCGCGCGTCGCGCCATCGAGGCGGGCGTGAACAAGCTCGCCGACGCGGTGCGGGTGACGCTGGGGCCGCACGGCCGGCATGTGGTGCTGGCCAAGGCATTCGGTGGGCCCGTTATCACCAACGACGGTGTCACCGTCGCACGTGAGATCGACCTGGAAGATCCATTCGAGAACCTGGGTGCCCAGCTGGTGAAGTCGGTGGCCACCAAGACCAACGACGTCGCCGGAGACGGCACCACCACCGCGACCGTGCTGGCGCAGGCGCTGATCAAGGGCGGCCTGCGCATCGTCGCTGCCGGCGCCAACCCGATCGCCCTCGGCTCGGGAATCAGCAAGGCTGCCGACGCGGTGTCCGAGGCGCTGCTGGCGTCGGCAACGCCGGTGTCTGGCAAGAGCGCCATCGCGCAGGTCGCGACGGTTTCCTCGCGCGACGAGCAGATCGGTGAGCTGGTCGGGGAGGCGATGAGCAAAGTCGGCCACGACGGCGTGGTCAGCGTCGAAGAATCCTCGACGCTGGGCACCGAGCTGGAATTCACCGAGGGCGTCGGCTTCGACAAGGGCTTCCTGTCGGCGTATTTCGTGACTGACTTCGACTCCCAGGAGGCCGTGCTCGAGGACCCGCTGATCCTGTTGCACCAGGAGAAGATCAGCTCGCTGCCTGATTTGTTGCCCATGCTGGAGACGGTCGCCGAATCGGGCAAGCCGCTACTGATCATCGCCGAAGACGTCGAAGGCGAGGCATTAGCCACGCTGGTCGTCAACTCCATCCGCAAGACGCTGAAAGCGGTCGCGGTCAAGTCGCCGTTCTTCGGCGACCGGCGCAAAGCATTCCTCGAGGATCTGGCGATAGTCACCGGCGGCCAGGTGATCAATCCCGACGCCGGCCTGGTGCTGCGCGAGGTCGGCACCGAGGTGCTGGGCTCGGCCCGACGCGTGGTGGTCAGCAAAGACGACACCATCATCGTCGAAGGCGGCGGCACCGCGGAGGCGGTTGCCAACCGCATCAAGCACCTGCGTGCCGAGATCGAGAACAGCGACTCTGACTGGGATCGCGAAAAGCTGCAGGAGCGGCTGGCCAAGCTGGCCGGCGGAGTGGCCGTTATCAAGGTGGGTGCCGCGACCGAAACCGCGCTCAAGGAACGCAAGGAAAGTGTCGAGGATGCGGTTGCGGCCGCCAAGGCCGCCGTCGAGGAGGGCATCGTCGCCGGCGGTGGGTCCGCGCTCATCCAGGCGCGCAAGGCGCTCAAGGACCTGAGTGCTTCGCTCAGCGGCGACGAGGCTACGGGCGTCGACGTGTTTTCCGAGGCGCTTTCCGCGCCGCTGTACTGGATTGCCGCCAACGCCGGCTTGGACGGCGCGGTCGTGGTCAACAAGGTGAGCGAGTTGCCCGCCGGGCACGGGCTGAACGCGAACACCCTCAGCTACGGCGACTTGGTTGCCGACGGCGTTGTCGACCCGGTCAAGGTCACCCGGTCGGCGGTGCTCAACGCGGCGTCGGTAGCGCGGATGGTGCTCAGCACCGAGACCGCGATCGTCGACAAGCCTGCC
>JBEKNM010000144.1:0-9119 GCA_049522835.1 Mycobacterium sp. | reverse complement strand
CTGGCGAAACGTGCGGCGCCGCAACCTCGGATGGCGCATGTGGTACGGCGGCCCGTGGTTCTCCACGCGCTTGGTCACCGCCGAGAAACCCTACGACTAGGTCCGGCCGAAGGCCGACCCGGGTGCTGGCCATGCTGTCGGGGGCTTCTAAGCTGCCGCGACAGGGAGGTGGCCATGGCACGCGATCGATCCATGACTCAGGAACAGAAACCGGCCGACATCGTGCTCTCCGGCGGGGGCGTCAAGTTCATTGGCCTGGTAGGCGCCATTGTCGCCCTCATGGACGCCGGATATTCGGTCCAAAGGGCGTCAGGCGTTTCGGGCGGTTCGGTGGTCGCCGCGATCTTGGCGGCCACGTCCAAGGGTGACCAGCTAACGAGCCAAGAGGTCAAGGAGCTCGCGCTATCGGTGCCGCTGCGCAAATGGCGTGACGCCGGGCCCCTCCCCGTTGTCAGCCCCGTGTGGGACGTGCTGCGGGGCACCGGCCTTTACCGCGGTGACTTCGCTCACGACTGGGTTCGCGGCGAGCTGAAGAACCTGGGCGTGACCACGTTCGGCGACCTGGCCATCGAGGACGACTACCTGTACAAGGAGCGCCGCTACAAGCTGGCTGTCACCGCGGCCGACCTGACGACAAGCCAGCTGGTCCGACTGCCGTGGGATTACCGGCGGGTCTACGGGCTAGACCCCGACGAGCAGCTGGTGGCCGACGCGGTCCGCGCCTCGATGGCAATTCCGTTCTTCTACCGCCCGGTCACCTTGACCAGCGCCCAGGGGCTGACGTCCACCCTGGTCGACGGTGGCGTGCTGTCGAACTTTCCGATCGAATCTTTCGACCGGTACGACGGCAAACCGCCGCGCTGGCCCACCATCGGGATCACCGTCCTACCGACCGTCACGGGGGGCATCCGCAACGCGATCCCCGCGTTGCGGCCGCTGCGTTTCCTCGGGCCGCCATCGTTGCTGGAAAGCCTCATCACGACCATGCTCGTCGGTCATGATCAGACCTACCTGAACCTGCCATGGGTCCGTGCCCGAGCAATCCAAGTGGTCTCGACAGATGTCGGCATCCTCGACTTCGGTAGCTCCAGAGAGCGCCTTGAAGGGTTGTACGACAAGGGCTATGAGGCAGCGCAGGCGTTCCTGTCGACCTGGGACTGGCCGGCGTATCTCAAACGCTTCCGCTGGGCCGGATGACGGCTCGGGCGCACTCCGTAAAGGTGAAGTGACGGTCCAACGCCGACCTGCCACACTTCAGAGTGGAGGAGGCGGACGGTGAGGCGGTTGCCGCGGCAACCGCTCGCCTCGGCCCCCGTTACCCGAACTCGGCCGCTATCCCATCTATCCCGGCGCGGATCCCTTTCAGTGCGTCCGCGCGGGTGCGCAGCTTGGTCGCGAGATGGGCGTGCTGGTGCAGAGCCGCGAATTCCTGCGCGGCTTCCTCTGCGCGGCTGACCACTATCTCGGGCAGCACGATCTCGTCGACAAACCCTGCGGCCAAAGCGGTTTCACCGAAGAAGGTTTTGGCCAGCCCGGCGGCCTGCTGGTATGCCGAGCGGGTCAGCCGCAGCTTCATGATTTCCAGGGCCGCGTAGGGGATGGTCATGCCGATCGCAACTTCGTTGGCCTGGATGTTGTAGGCATGGGCGGCCACCCGGTGATCGCCGGACGACAACAGGAACGCCCCCATCGCGATGGCATGGCCGGTGCAGGCCATCACTACCGGCTTGGGGTACGACAAGAGTCGATACGCCAGCTCAAAGCCACCTCTGAGCATGTCGATCGCGGGCTGGGCCTCGCCCGAGGTCAGGATCTTCAGGTCGAACCCGCCGCTGAACACCCGCTCGTTCCCGGTGATCACCAGCGCCCCGACGTTGTCGCGGTCGGCCTGGTCGATCGCTTCGTTGAGGGCCTGCTGCATAGTCGGGCCCAGCGCGTTGACTTTGCCGTCGTCCATCCTGATGACCGCGATGGAATCCTTGTTGCTGTAGATAACCGGGCCGCTCATAGTGACTCCTTCGATACGGACAGCGGAGTCGATTGAATCAGATCGCCTCTGGGTGGTGCCGCGGGGCCGGAGATAGCGCTCCGTCGCCGGGCTGGGTGTGATGTTTGCCCAGTTCGTTTTCGTCGTTGCCCCAGCGCAGTCTGACATCGGTGGGCGTTTCGAGCTGCCGGGTGCGCCACCTGTCCTGAGTTTCCGCCACAGCGCTGTTGATTCGTTCGATCTCACGGCGGAACACGTCGGGACGCGTTTCCTTACTTGCATAGTGAAAGTAGGTCAGCAGGCTGCGCAGCAGTTCCAGTTTCTGCTTTTCCCGCTTCGCCAGATCATGGGTCGTCATCAATTCGATACGCTGAACGGGCGGCAGGGCATCCCAGTCCAGCACCACCTTGGTCTCCAGCGCAGTACGCGCGCGTCGCCAGAACCGCCATCCGCGCGGTCTCGCGGGGCGGTCGTAGTAGATCACGGCCCCGGTGAAACGAGACTCGACGCCATTCCCGATTTCGGCGCGGTCAAGCGCCGAATCCCACACCGTCCGCCATTCCTGGCCGGGTGCCAGTACCGGCAACTCGGTGGGGAGCTGCAAACTCACGACGTTGGCATAGCCGTCGGCGGCATTTTCGTATTCGGCCACTGTCGGCGGATTCGAAAATGAAAACCGGATGTCGTACGCCGCGGTCTGGCCGAAATTCCGGACAACCAGTTCGATCACGTGCCAGTCGACTGCGTGCGGTTCCATGAGCATGGCGACGTGGGGCCGGGTCTGGTCCGCGGCTAACTGACGGTTGCGGTTGATCTGCCGATTGGCAAACACCAGTGCTACGACGCCGAGGGCGATAGCCGCCCATGCCGCCCACGCTAACCAGGTGCTGGACCCGATATCGGTGACCTCGTACCAGCCACCCTGGACCCACCCCATCGAATCCACCCTTCCCCTTATATCACAGTGGCCTTCGGCTGGAATTCGCGGGCTCGATGGTAAATCCCTCAGCCGCCCATCAACATTCGCCACTGATCAAGATCAGCGGCTCGATACACGTAATTGGAACGCTTGACCTCCGATAGCGACGCACTTGGATCAGCCGAATACCAATGCCCCGGAAACACTGTCGGGTCGCCCGGGAGCGCAGCGAGTTGCTGCAGGCTGCGATACATCTCGTCGGAGTCGCCACCCGGAAAGTCGGTGCGTCCGCAGCCCTCCAGGAACAACGTGTCACCGGCGACAAGCCGGCCGTCGAGCAAAAAGCATTGGCTGCCGGGCGTATGACCCGGAGTGTGCAGCAGTTCGATTTCGATATCGCCGATGCTTACCTTGTCGCGGTGCTCGTGGGCGGTGAGGTCGCCGAGGCTGATCCCGGTAATCCGCGAAACCCAAAGCGCTTCATGGGTATTCACGTGCACCGGCACACTTGCCCGCTCGAGCAGCTCGGCCAGTCCCTTGAGCTTGAAACCCATCATCGAGCCGCCCACATGGTCGGGGTGATGATGGGTGACCAGCACCCCGGACAGGTGCATGCCGTCGGTCTCGAGTGTGTCGACTAGGTCACCGGCGGCGTACGCCGGGTCCACCACCAAGCAGTCTCCGGTCAGTCGATCTCCGATCAGGTAGGCGAAATTGCGCATTTGCGTCGCGACCACGTCGCCCACGGCGAAATCGCGACCGGAGAGCAGTTGACGGAAGTACAGCCGGTCCTTCGACACATTTGACACATCACCAGACTATGTCCCATGCAAAGAGACCCGTACTAAGAGACCCATGCAAAGACCCATCGAACTTACTTCGTATTACGCGCCCGGCCATCGGGGACCATCGGGATGCTTGAAAGTGGCACTATTATCCGCGGTTCGGATTGTACGTAGCGGGTATTGTTGCTGCATGTGGAAGAGGGTCGAGATCGAGATTGACGACGATCTGGTCCAGGAAATCATCCGTCGGTACACCTCGCCGACGCGCGCGAGGCCGGGTATCTCGCGGTGCGGACCTTGCTCGGCGAAAGCGACGGCGAAGCGAGTGGTCAGGATACTGGGTGACCCGAATCAAGGCCGGTGACCCCAGTCACCCCATTGCCCGATCGTTTGATGCGGATCAGCCTTCAACGGCAGCGTGGCCTGTAGTTTGCGAGACGCCGTGGTTTGGAGACGTTGTGCGCCAGGCTGTACCCTCTTTTAGACCCGCGGCACGACTGGTCGCTACGGGTGAACGGCCCCCTTAGCTCAGTCGGTAGAGCGTTTCCATGGTAAGGAAAAGGTCAACGGTTCGATTCCGTTAGGGGGCTCGGCGGACGCCGAGCAGGCTGGCGGCCCGTGCCAGAGGCGATGTAGCTCAGTCGGTTAGAGCGAACGACTCATAATCGTTAGGTCGCCGGTTCGAGTCCGGCCATCGCTACAACATAACAACGAGACGTCTAAGAGAGAACGGAAATGGCTTCGAGTACCGACGTGCGGCCGAAGATCACTTTGGCATGCGAGGTGTGCAAGCACCGTAACTACATCACCAAGAAGAACCGCCGGAACGACCCCGACCGCTTGGAGCTGAAGAAGTTCTGCCGGAACTGCGGCAAACACCAGTCGCACCGCGAGACACGGTAGCGATCCTCGATCGTTTGCTCAGACTGACTAGGTAGGTTCTAGATCCGTGGGGTTGACCGAAAACATCATCGGGATGCAGTACCGCTACCCCGACTACTACGAGGTGGAGCGGGAGAAGATCCGCGAGTACGCCGAGGCCGTTCAAAACAGAGACGCAGCATTCTTCGACGAGGCAGCAGCCGCCGAGCTCGGGTATCACGGCCTGCTTGCCCCGCTCACGTTCATCTGCGTGTTCGGCTACAAGGCTCAGTCGGCGTTCTTCGACCACGCGAACATCGCGGTCCAGGACGCGCAGATCGTCCAGGTCGACCAAGTGCTGAAATTCACGAAGCCGATCGTGGCGGGCGACAGGCTCTACTGCGACGTGTTCGTGGATTCGGTTCGTGAAGCTCACGGCACCGAAATAATCGTGACCAAGAACATCGTCAGCAACGAAGCGGGTGAAGTCGTGCAGGAGACCTATACGACCCTGGCGGGCCGTGCTGGTGACGACGGGGAAGAGGGATTTTCTGATGGCGCTGCGTGAGTTCAGTTCGGTGCAGGTGGGCGACCAGCTCCCCGAGAAGATCTACCCTCTGACCCGGCAGGATCTGGTGAACTATGCGGGGGTCTCGGGCGACTTGAACCCGATCCACTGGGACGACGAGATCGCCAAGGTCGTCGGGCTGGACACCGTGATAGCACACGGCATGCTGACCATGGGGCTGGGCGGCGGCTACGTCACGTCGTGGGTCGGCGACCCGGGCGCGGTGACCGAGTACAACGTGCGGTTCACCGCTGTGGTCCCGGTGCCCAACGACGGCAAGGGCGCCGAACTCGTCTTCACCGGCCGGGTGAAGTCGGTCGATCCGGAGAACAAATCGGTGACCATCGCACTCACCGCCACTACTGGCGGCAAGAAGATCTTCGGCCGGGCCACCGCGTCGGCGAAACTGGCGTAGGCGGGCGTAGTTTATGGCGCTCAAAGTTGATATCCGCGGGATGAGCTGGCAGTACCCGGACTACTTCGAGGTGGGCCGCGAGCAAGTTCGCGGATTTGCGCGAGCGATCAAGTGCGACGATCCGGCCTGCTTCGACGAGGCGGCGGCCGCCGAACTGGGCTACAAGACCATCGTTGCACCGTTAACTTTCGTGTCGATCTTGGCGAAACTTATCCAGGACGATTTCTTCCGGAATGTCGACGTGGGCATGGAGACCATGCAGATCGTCCAGGTCGACCAGAAGTTCGTCTACCACAAACCGATGTTCATCGGCGACAAACTCTTCGGCCGTATGGACGTCCAATCTGTGGACGAGCGTTTCGGCGCCGACATCGTCGTCACCAGGAACACCTGCACCAACCAGGATGGCGAGCTGCTCCTGGAGGCCTACACCACCGTGATGGGACACCAGGGTGACAACTCCATCCAGCTCAGATGGGACAAAGAATCCGGGCAGGTCATCAGAACCGGGTAATTAGTATCTGACTCCTGCGCCGATGTACACTCGGACCTCGGGGTTTTCCCGGCATTAGCGCGCGCTTTCCGTGAGTTGAACGAGCGGGGGCGCGCGCGTTATGTAAGCCCCGGAACACTGGGTTGGCCTGCGTTCGGCCTGCCAACCGCGAAGGGGCGTAGCTCAACTGGCAGAGCAGCGGTCTCCAAAACCGCAGGTTGCAGGTTCAAGTCCTGTCGCCCCTGCTGAAGGCGAAGGCGTGCCATGCTGGACACTGGGAGATTGCCCATCCAGCGGGACGGCTCGCAGGATAGCTAACGAACAAAGGAGCATGCGGTGAGCGACGAAGGCGACATCGCCGACGACGCCGCCAGCGACGGCGGCGACACCGAGGACGGCCGCGGGAGCGGCGGCCGGACGGCCGTGGTGACAAAGCCTGCGACGCGGCCGCAACGTCCTACCGGCAAGCGGTCCAGGCAGAAAGCGGAAGACGTCGACGTTGAGTCGTCGGACGAGGTTGAGGTCGCCACTGGGGGCTCAGCGGACTCGACTAAAAAAGCCAAGACAGGCCAGAAACCCGAGAAGGCCAGAATCGGCCAGAAATCCAAGACGGTCAAGAAGTCGAAGAAATCGGGGGACCGCTCGGCTAACCCGTTCGTATTCGTCTACAACTACCTCAAGCAGGTCGTTGTCGAGATGCGGAAGGTCATCTGGCCGAACCGCAAACAAATGCTCAGCTACACCTCGGTGGTGTTGGCGTTCCTGGCCTTCATGGTGGCGCTGGTCGGTCTGGCGGATTTTGGCCTGACCAAGCTGGTGCTGCTGGTGTTCGGCTGAGGTTTGAGAGTGACAGGGAGGATTGAAAAGCGTGACGAGGACTGAGAACCGTGACTACCTTCGACGGTGACACGTCCGCGGGTGAGGCGGTCGACGCGCACGAGGTCAGCACAGACGAGGTCTCAGAAGAGGCCGCCACCGCTCAAGCGGCGCCGGCTGAAGACCCGGCTGAAGACATAGACCCGGCTGCTGCGCTCAAGGCGGAGCTGCGCAGCAAGCCCGGCAACTGGTACGTCATCCACTCCTACGCGGGCTACGAGAACAAGGTGAAGGCCAACCTCGAGACTCGCGTGCAGAACCTCGACGTCGGCGACTACATCTTCCAGGTGGAAGTGCCCACCGAAGAGGTCACTGAGATCAAGAACGGCCAGCGCAAGCAGGTCAACCGTAAGGTGCTGCCCGGCTACATCCTGGTGCGCATGGATCTCACCGACGAGTCGTGGAGCGCGGTGCGCAACACGCCCGGCGTGACCGGTTTCGTCGGCGCGACGTCCAAGCCCTCGGCGCTCACGCTCGACGACGTGGTGAAGTTCCTGCTGCCGCCGGGGTCGGCCAAAAAGGTTGCCAAGGGCGCTGCCAGCACCGCCGCCACCGCCGAGGTCGGTGGGCTGGAGCGTCCGGTCCTCGAGGTCGACTACGAGGTGGGCGAATCGGTCACGGTCATGGACGGTCCGTTCGCGACGTTGCCGGCCACGATTAACGAGGTCAACGCCGAACAGCAGAAGCTCAAGGTGCTGGTCTCGATCTTCGGCCGCGAAACGCCAGTGGAATTGACCTTTAGCCAGGTCTCAAAGATCTAGAACCAGGAAGGAATATCGACACCCCATGGCCCCGAAGAAGAAGAAAGTTACCGGGCTGATCAAGCTGCAGATCGTGGCGGGGCAGGCCAACCCGGCACCGCCGGTTGGACCCGCGCTTGGCCAGCACGGCGTCAACATCATGGAGTTCTGTAAGGCGTACAACGCTGCTACGGAAAACCAGCGCGGCACTGTTATCCCGGTGGAGATCACGGTCTATGAGGACCGCAGCTTCACTTTCGCCCTCAAGACTCCGCCGGCCGCGAAGCTGTTGCTCAAGGCCGCAGGCGTGGGCAAGGGGTCGGCGGAGCCGCACAAGACCAAGGTCGCCAAGGTCAGCTGGGATCAGGTCCGCGAGATCGCCGAGACCAAGAAAACCGATCTCAACGCCAACGACATCGACGCTGCTGCCAAGATCATCGCCGGCACCGCCCGGTCGATGGGCATCACCGTCGAGTAGCACCAAAACAAATCAGACGTGGGAGGGTCAGCTTCGGCCCGCCGTCGGACGACGATGCAGGCCGCCAACGGCCTGAGGAGGAGTCCGACAAATCCAACCACGACCCAACAATGATTGGACAAATCAATGAGCAAGAACAGTAAGGCATATCGCGCCGCCGCCGAGAGGGTGGACCGCGACAACCTCTACACCCCGCTGGAGGCTGCCAAGCTTGCCAAGGAAACTTCGTCGACCAAACAGGACGCGACCGTCGAGGTGGCGATCCGGCTCGGCGTCGACCCGCGCAAGGCAGACCAGATGGTCCGCGGCACCGTCAACCTGCCCCATGGCACCGGTAAGACGGCCCGGGTCGTGGTGTTTGCAGTCGGTGAGAAAGCCGAGCAGGCTCAGGCCGCCGGCGCTGACGTCGTAGGCAGTGACGATCTGATCGAGAAGATTCAGGGCGGCTGGCTGGATTTCGACGCCGCGATCGCGACCCCTGACCAGATGGCCAAGGTCGGTCGCATCGCTCGAGTGCTGGGTCCGCGCGGCCTGATGCCGAATCCCAAGACCGGCACCGTCACACCCGACGTCGCCAAGGCGGTCAACGACATCAAGGGCGGCAAGATCAACTTCCGCGTGGACAAACAGGCCAACCTGCACTTTGTCATCGGCAAGGCGTCCTTCGACGAGAAGTCGCTGGTCGAGAATTACGGCGCCGCGCTTGACGAGGTGCTGCGGCACAAGCCGTCGTCGTCGAAGGGCCGCTACCTGAAGAAGATCACCGTGTCGACGACGACCGGCCCGGGCATTCCGGTCGACCCGTCCGTCACCCGGAACTTCGCCGAGGCGTAAGACCGCATCCCCCGCTCGGGTGGGGGCGCTACCCGCCGCATTCGGTGATGCGCCGTCGCAAAAAGTCGCGGCCCGGCTCAGATCCGTTGGACTCCAAAGCAACTTGGTACCAGGTGACGGCTTCGGCGGGCCTTCTCGCGCGCCGCAGTAGGTCGGCGCGCAC
>JBEKNM010000143.1:0-9128 GCA_049522835.1 Mycobacterium sp. | reverse complement strand
GGGTCGCAGTCGGGCTCTGGCGCACCCGCGGCTGTCATTGCAGGCCGAGATATTTTGACTCAGCTCTGCGTCGCCCGTCGCTGATAAATCAGCGCCAGCCGAATTTGTGCCGTCTCACTCGGCCGTTTGCGTTTCTATGAGCTGATCTCGCGTCAACGCCGCGACGCGAAAACGATCGACGCAATCTAGCTGATCGGCTAGCGCCAAATCGCATGCTGCTCACGCCGGCCAACAAGCCTCGGTGTAACTCGCACACCTATGCCTTTGAGGACAAATCCATGCTCTTGAACACATCTCACATCGACACATTCGAAACGGCGCCTGGCGATGCCGCCGACCCAGCCGTCCGTCCCGCCCCACCTGAAAAGAGATAGCAGTGGATTTCGGAACGCTCCCGCCGGAAATAAACTCCGGGCGAATGCATGGAGGTCCCGGCGCGGGATCGATTATGGAGGCCGCCGCGGCCTGGGACCGGTTGGCCATCCGGCTGCACACCGCGGCGGCGGACTACCGGGCGGTGATCTGCAAACTCTCGTCGAGATGGGAGGGCCCAGCGGCCACGGCGGTGACACGAGCCGCGACGTCGTATATAGATTGGCTCAACGCCACCGCCACGCGAGCTGAGCACGTGGCCAACCAGGCCGCGGCGTCCGCGAGCGCCCATGAATCGGCGTTTGCGGCGACGGTGCCCCCACCGGCGATCAACGCCAACCGCGCGCAGCAGAGATCGCTGGCCAAGGAAAACCACCTGGGACAAATCAGCCCGGCAATCGCGGACATCGATGCCGAATACGATCAGATGTGGGCCCAGGATGCCGACGCCATGTACGCCTACGCCTGCGCATCGGCCGATGCGTCGACCGTGACACCGTTCACCTCGCCGCCGCCGACTACCGTAGGGCCGGCCGGCCACGACACGGCTATCGACCACGCGTCCAGCGCCTGGCCTCTGATTGCGGCGCCCCAGATCATATCCGCTGGCTATCAAGTAATGTCTGCGATACCCGAAGCACTGCAGGTGCTTTCCTCGTCGCGGCTGGAATCCCCGCTGGAATCGTTCGGCAGGTGCCTTTCGCCGGTGACACCGTGTCTGTCAAAGCTGAGTTCCCTGAGCGCGCCGTTGGACTTCGCAATAAAACACCTGAATTCGCTTAATAAGGCAACGGCGATGACAGCATTGTTGCCGAACCACGGCCGTGTTACCCGCGAGCGCCCTACTGCGGCTTTAGGTCGCGCGAGGTCGATCGGAACGTTGTCGGTACCTCAGTGCTGGATAACAGAAGAGACGATCAGCCCCGCCACCATGGAGCTGCAAACCAGCTGGGTCTACGAGCCGATCCGTTTGGTGAGAGGCAGCGAATCGCCAAGATGGCCTGTTTCCCAATAGCCTACAAAGGGGTGACGTAGGCCGAGCTGATGCCGCCGTCGACTAAGAACGTCGACGCGGTGACGAACGAGGCGTCGTCGCTGGCTAAAAACGCTACGGCAGAAGCTATTTCGTCAGGTTCAGCGAAACGTCCCACCGGCACGTGCGCCAGCCGGCGAGCCGCGCGCTCGGGATCCTTGGCGAAAAGCTCTTGCAGCAGCGGGGTATTGACCGGCCCAGGACACAGCGCGTTGACCCGGATACCCTGTCGGGCAAATTGCACCCCCAGCTCCCGTGACATGGCCAGTACCCCGCCCTTGGAGGCGGTGTAGGAGATCTGCGACGTCGCCGACCCCAGCACCGCGACGAACGACGCGGTGTTGATGATCGAGCCCTTCCCAGCAGGAACCATGTGCCGCAACGCAGCCCGGCAGCACAGGTACACCGATTTGAGGTTGACGTCTTGGACTCGTTGCCACGCAGACAGCTCGGTGTTCTCGATCAGGTCGTCCTCGGGTGGCGAGATACCGGCGTTGTTGAACGCGATGTCGACCGAGCCGTAGGTGTGTGCCGCGGTGTCGAACAAGGTGTTGACCGCACCTTCGTCGGAAACGTCGACTGGCACAAATAAACCGGATAGCTCGTCTGCCGCCGCCGCACCGGCGTCGCCGTCGATATCGCCGACGACGATCCGCGCGCCTTCGGCATGCATCCGCCGGCCCGCGGCCAGGCCGATGCCGCTGCCACCGCCGGTAATCACCGCTACCCGGCCGGACAACCGTCGGGTCAGGTCCATCACGGGTGCCACTGGCCCTCCTCTCTGATCGCGATGAACACGTTCTTGGTCTCAGTGAACTGCAGTGGCGCGTCGGGTCCGAGCTCACGACCCAGACCCGACTGCTTGAAGCCGCCGAACGGCGTGTTGTAGCGCACAGACGAGTGCGAGTTCACCGAGAGGTTGCCGGAATCGACCGCCCGCGTCACCCGCAGCGCACGGGACAGGTCGTCGGTCCAGATCGATCCCGACAGCCCGTAGGTGGTGTCGTTGGCCAGCGCGATGGCGTCATGCTCGTCGTCGAACATCAGCACGGTGACGACTGGGCCGAAGATCTCGTCGGTGACGGTGCGGTCAGTGCGGGCCGGAGTGAGAACCGTTGGTGGAAACCAGAACCCACGGCCAGACGGTGCGGTGCCGCGAAATACGACAGGGGCATCGTCAGGCACGTAGGAGGCCACCTTGTCACGGTGGGCGCCGGATACCAGCGGCCCCATCTCGGTGCTGCGCAATCTGGGGTCCCCCACGACGACCTTACGCACAGCGGGTTCGAGCAGCTCCATGAATCGGTCGTAAACCTTGCGGTGCACCAGGATCCGGCTGCGAGCACAGCAGTCCTGCCCGGCATTGTCGAACACCCCGTTGGGTGCGGTCGCAGCCGCTTGCTGTAGGTCGCAGTCGTCGAAAATGATGTTCGCGCTCTTGCCGCCCAGTTCCAGCGTCACCCGTTTGACCTGAGCCGCTGCGCCGGCCATCACCTTCTTGCCGACTTCGGTGGAACCGGTGAAGACGATCTTGCGAACGTCTGGATGCGTGACGAACCGCTCCCCTACCACCGTGCCCTTCCCTGGCAGCACCTGCAGCAGGTCTTGATCCAGCCCGGCCTCGGCGGCCAGCTCCCCCAGCCGCATCGTGGTCAGCGGTGTCCACTCGGCGGGTTTGACCAGCACAGCATTGCCGGCAGCCAGGGCAGGCGCGATGCCCCAAGACGCGATCACCATCGGGAAATTCCACGGCGTGATCACGCCGACCACTCCCAGCGGCTCGTTGAACGTGACGTCGAGCCCGCCAGCGACGGGAATCTGCTTACCGGACAACCGTTCCGGGCTTCCGGAGTAGAACGCGAGCACGTCGCGGACGTGGCCGGCCTCCCACTCGGCCGACGCGATGGGGTGTCCCGAGTTGGCGACCTCGAGCGCGGCCAACTCGTCGATGTGGGCGTCGACCACGGATGCGAATACCCGAAGAGTGCCCGCGCGCTCGGCCGGCGACAACCGCGCCCAGCGCTGCTGAGCCACTCGCGCTCGCCGCACCGCGTCGTCGACGGCCGCGACATCAACTTGGTCGACCGAGCGCAGTACTTCCTCAGTGGCCGGATTGATCAGTTGGACAGAGCTCATCGGGGAACTAGACCAGCGTACGACTTCGCGGCGTCCACTACCGCCGTGAACAGCCGGAGGTCGTCCAGGGTCTGCTCCGGATGCCACTGCACCGCGAGCACGAAGCCATCTCCGGGCAGCTCCAGCGCCTCGACCACGCCGTCGTCGTCCCACGCGCTGACCACCAGGCCGTCGCCGACCTTGTCGATGGCTTGGTGGTGATAGCACGACACGTCGGCGGTCTCCCCCAACAGCGCGGCCAGCCGGGTGCCCGGCACGGTGCGGACCGGCAATCGGGCGAAGACTCCGTTGCCCGCCCGATGCCCGGTGTGGCCGATCACCTCAGGCAGATGCTGGTGCAGTGTGCCGCCGAGCGCCACATTGAGCACCTGCGCGCCGCGGCAGATGCCAAGCACCGGCAGCCCCCGGTCCAGCGCACCCTGCAACAGCGTGAGCTCCCAAACGTCACGTGCAGTGCGAGGCTGGTCAGTTGTTGCATGCGGTTGCTGACCGTAGGCGGCAGGATCCAGGTCGTAGCCGCCGGTGATCACCAGAGCGTCCAGGCTGTCGAGCAGACAGCCGCCGATCGGGGGGTCCGCCGGCTGGGGCGGCAGCAGCACCGCGATACCACCGGCCATGATGACGCCCTCGAAGTAGTCGGCGGGCAGATAACCCGCCGAGACGTCCCAGATCCCTGTCTGCACCTGCTCCAGGTAGGAAGTCAGTCCCACCACTGGGCGTCTAGAGACGTTCAAACCCACGCATCCTCTCCCAGTCGGTCACCGCCGCATTGAATGCCGCCACCTCCACGCGAGCGTTGTTCAGGTAATGGGCGACAACGTCGTCGCCAAAGGCCTCCCGCGCCAGCGGCGACATCTCGAATACCCTGGCAGCCTCGGCCAGCGTGGCAGGTAGCCGCTCGACGCCGGGGGCCTCGTACGCATTGCCTGCATAAGGTTCGGATAGTTTCAAGCCCCGCTCGATACCGTACAGCCCTCCCGCGATCAGCGCCGCCACCGCCAGGTACTGGTTGACGTCTCCGCCGGGAACTCGGCATTCGACTCGGATGTTGTCGCCGTGGCCAACGACCCGCAGTGCGCAGGTGCGGTTGTCCAGTCCCCATGCCAGCGCTGTGGGCGCAAAGCTGCCGTCGGCAAACCGCTTGTAGGAGTTGATATTCGGCGCGTGGAACATCGTGAGCTCGCGCAGCGCTGCCAGCTGGCCGGCGACGAAGCTGCGAAATGTCGGCGACATGCCGTGCGGCCCGCTGCTGTCAGCGAATACCGCGGAGCCGTCCGCAGCGCGTAGCGAAATGTGGATGTGGCAGCTATTGCCTTCGCGCTCATCGTATTTCGCCATGAACGTAAGGCTCTTGCCGTGCTGATCCGCGATCTCCTTTGCGCCGTTCTTGTAGATGGCGTGGTTGTCGCAGGTGACCAGCGCCTCGTCGTAACGGAACCCGATCTCCTGCTGGCCGTAGTTGCACTCGCCCTTGACCGCCTCGAACCGCAGGCCTGCGCCCTGCATGCCCAGCCGGATGTCGCGCAGCAGTGGTTCCATCCGCGACGACGCCAATATCGCGTAGTCGATGTTGTAGTCGCTGGCTGGGGTGAGCCCGCGATAGCCGCTGGCCCACGCCTGCCGATACGGCTGATCGAACACGATGAACTCCAGCTCGGTGGCGACATAAGCGACCAGTCCGCGTTCGCTCAGCCGGTCGACCTGGCGGCGCAGGATGGCGCGCGGTGAGACCGCGACCGCACTGCCATCGACCCAGCCCAGATCGGCTATCACCAACGCGGTAGCGGGCAGCCAGGGAATGAGCCGAAGCGTGGTCAGGTCCGGCGTCATCACCATGTCGCCGTAACCAGTGTCCCAACTCGACATGGCATAACCGGGCACGGTGTTCATCTCGACGTCGACAGCCAGTAGATAGCTGCAGCATTCGGCGCCGTGTGCGGCGACCTCGTCGACGAACAGCCGAGCCGACACCCGCTTGCCCGCAAGCCGACCCTGCATGTCGGTGAAGGCGACGATCACGGTGTCCACATCGCCGACCCCGACCAGACGTTCCAGCTCGGCCCACGACAACATCGGAGAACCCGGACCGGTCAGAGCACTTTCCTCATGGCCCATGACCGTTAGTCAAGCGCAGTGTGTTCATGGGCGTCCACCGGTGTTCGGTGTCCACCGCGTCTGCGCTGGTCAGCGCCGTTTGTAACAGCCATGAACGCCGGCTGACAGTCACGAACACCGTACAGTTTCGGACCGTACTGTCGGTGTTCGCCGATGTTCACAAAACATCGTGACCTGCGAACCCGGACGCCCACGCACACGTGCGAACGTAGTGCGCATATCCGTTAGTCAACCAGGCGCTACCAGCTACTGGTGCGCAGCACGATCTCGGCGGTCAACTGCGCGGTCGATTCCTGCGCGCTGCGGCGTCCAAGAAGGTCCACCATGCGGTATTCCGCGTAAACGAACCGCTGGCTGTCGCGGGCCGTTGCCCGCGCGGCCGGGGAGCTGACCAGCACCGTGGTGCCGATCTCCACCGGCGGACAGTGTTCGTCGAGAACCACGCCGTTGAGGTCGGCCACCCGCGGATGTCCACGGTCGATAACCACCAGACCGACAAACCGGCCCAACCTGGTCGCCGCCAGTTCCCAGGCGAGCTCGCCACCGGCGCGATCACCGACTACCACCGCCCAACTGATGGCCAGCGCGTCGAGGATGCCGACCACCGATTTTGGGGTCAGCCGCGGGTCAAGGCCGATTACGACGGTTCGAAGCGACGCGGTATGCAGGCGCTCACACACCGCGTCATACGCGGCGGGCGCACGTTTCTCGTCCCCCAGAATGACCACCACGACGCCCTTTTCCGGACCAGCTACGCTCACCGGGACCGGAAAGCCGTCGAGCGTGGTCATCATCGAGGGCACTTACGCAAAGCTACAGCTAATCGGCGTGCCTGCGCGAGGTTTCCACTTCAGGTAACTTTCCGACGTGGGTTACAAGCTACGGCCGCAGCTCGATCGCAACCTGCGGGCGGCGCGGCGGTGGACCATCAAGCAAGCTGAGGACACCGTCGATCTCGAGGTGCGACGCCAGCAGCTCAGCGATCAGATCCAGTTGGGCATCGCGTTGTGCGGCGACATTGGTGTGGGCGACAACGAACCCGCTCCGGCCGGCCGCTTCGGCAACACGGGTAAGCCACTGGCGACGTAAGTCGTCGTTATCGAGCAGACCGTGCCAGTGCGTGCCGAAGACCGCGCCACGCATGATTCCCTGGGGCTCGGAGCGCTCGGAGCGCTCGGAATCTTCGGGGTCTTCGTGGTCTTCGTGGTCTTCGTAGTCGTCTAAGTCGAACCAGGGCACCTCGGCGCACCGGGATAGCCGCCCGTGGTGGATTTCGTAACCACGCAGTGGGCGCTCCCAGCGACGCAGGACCTTGGCCTCATTGAAGACGATGTCGGCGTCCAACAGCCCCAGCCCGCAAACCGCCCCGGTCCCGGATTCCACCGTGTCCTCGATGCGCCGGCAGAGCATCTGGAACCCGCCGCAGATACCCAGCACCGGCTTGCCTGTCCCGGCGTGATCGGCGATCGCGCCGGCCAGGCCGCGATCGTGCAGCCACGCCAAGTCGGCGACAGTGGCCTTGGTGCCTGGAAGCACGATCAGGTCGGCGTCGGCCAAGTCCGCGGGGTCGGTGATCCAGCGCACCAGCACGCCGGGCTCGCATGCGAGGGCTTCGACGTCGGTGGAGTTGGAAATCCGGGGCAGCCGGACCGCGGCGACCCGCAACCACTGATCGCCGCGCGGTGGCACCGGCGTGCCGATAACACGGTGTGCAACCACCGACAACGAATCCTCAGCGTCCAGCCAGAGCTGGTCGGCGTAGGGCAACACCCCGTAAGTTGGGCGGCCCGTCATCGCGAGTAGCTGCTGCAGTCCGGGCTCCAGCAGCGTGGAGTCACCGCGGAATTTGTTGACGATGAAGCCCGCGATAAGCGCCTGGTCGTCAGGCTCGAGTACCGCGACCGTCCCGAAAAGATGGGCCAACAGGCCGCCGCGGTCGATGTCGCCGACCAACACCACCGGCAGGTTCGCGGCCCTGGCCAACCCCATGTTGGCTAAATCCGTTGCACGCAGATTTATTTCGGCCGGCGAGCCGGCGCCCTCACAGATCACCGCATCGAATTCAGCACGCAGGCCTGACAGGTCGTCGAGGACGATACCGGCGAGCCGGTCGCGATGCTGCAGATAGCCAGCGGCAGTGACCGAGTCAAAGACCTGCCCGCGGATCACCAGCTGCGACGTCCGGTCACTACCCGGTTTGAGCAGGATCGGGTTGAACCGCACGCTGGGCTCCAGTCCGGCCGCCCTGGCCTGGATTGCCTGGGCCCGGCCGATCTCACCGCCCTCGACGGTGACCACGGAGTTGTTGGACATGTTCTGTGCCTTGAACGGCGCAACCCGGACCCCGCTGCGTGCCAGCAATCGGCACAGACCCGCGACCAGCACGGATTTCCCGGCGTCGGAGCTGGTACCCGCGACCAGCAGCGCCCCGCTCACCCTATTGCGTCTGGTCGCCCAAGCGAACGCACGTCAGACAACCGTGAGGATTTCGACGCCCGTGTCGGTGACCAGCAGAGTGTGCTCGAATTGCGCGGTCCACTTGCGATCCCGGGTGACGACGGTCCAGCCGTCGTCCCAGACCTCGTAATCCAACGCACCCAAGTTGATCATCGGTTCGATGGTGAATGTCATTCCCGGCTGTATGACTGTCGTGACCGCGGGCTGGTCGTAATGCAAAACGACCAACCCGTTGTGAAACGTGGTGCCGATACCATGACCGGTGAAGTCACGAACCACGTTGTACCCGAACCGACTTGCATACGACTGGATGACGCGGCCGACTACGGACAATGCGCGCCCGGGTTTGACGGCGTTGATCGCGCGCATCGTCGCCTCTCGGGTGCGTTCAACGAGCAACCGGTGCTCTTCTGAGACATCGCCGGCCAGGAAAGTCGCGTTCGTGTCGCCGTGCACCCCGTCGATGTAGGCGGTGACATCGATGTTGACGATGTCACCGTCGGCGATCACCGTCGAATCAGGGATTCCGTGGCAGATAACCTCGTTGAGCGACGTGCAGCACGACTTCGGGAATCCTTTGTAGCCCAGTGTTGATGGATAGGCACCGTTGTCGACCATGTACTCGTGCGCGATCCGATCGAGTTCGTCCGTGGTCACGCCGGGCGCGACGGCCTTGCCCGCCTCGACCAGCGCACCAGCAGCAATCCGGCCGGCGACGCGCATCTTCTCGATCACCTCGGGTGTCTGCGCCCAAGGCTCGGTGCCCTCCTTGGCCGTCGGCTTGCCGACGTATTCCGGGCGCGCGATCCACTTGGGCACCGACAGCGTCGGGGATAACACCCCGGGGGAAAGCGCGGTGCGAGCAGGCATGACCGCCAGCTTAGTCACGCCAGCCCGGCGACGATGCGGGCCGTGGCAGCGGCCCGAGGAGAAGCCGGGCAATCAGACCCAGCCCGGCGACGATGCGGGCCGTGGCAGCGGCCCGAGGAGAAGCCGGGCAATCAAACCCAGCCTG
>JBEKNM010000142.1:0-9159 GCA_049522835.1 Mycobacterium sp. | reverse complement strand
GCTCTTCCGATCTGACCACTGCATACCGGCGGCGAGCGACCCAGCAGGCCGTCGAAGATGAGGCCGAACGCGCGGCACTGACCGAGGCTTTGTTCACCGGCACCGTATCGGCCAGTCACAGTCCGTGGGAGATCGCCGACCTGCTTCGCCTTCCGACTCGGGGACCCTATGTCATTGTCGCGGCCAAGACCCCCGAGATTGGCAAGCACGCGCTGCCAGGCATCTCGGACAAGCTGCGAAGCAGCGACATCTATTCGGCGTGGCGACTGCTGCCCGAGCTACAAATCGGCATCGTCCACGTGGCTTCAGACGCCGCCCGTGCCAGTCTTTTCGCAACCCTGGAACGCTTGACCCGAAACGGTGTCGGTGTCAGTCCGCAATTCGAGGACCTGTCCGGGATCGGGACCGCTCTTCGATACGCCCGAATCGCGGTCACCGCGACGACCGACTCCGAGCCGATCATAGTGTTCGAGGACAGCGTACTCAGTGTTGCGGCGGTAACCGCTCCGGACGTGAACCTGCGACTGGCCAACGCGGTTCTGGGCGGACTGGACCACATCACGGATAGTGAGCGCGATCTGCTCTATCAGACATTTCGTGCATGGGCGGCGCATGGCGGCTCGGTATCTGGCGCGGCGGCGGCGCTGTTCTGCCATCCCAACACGGTTCGGCACCGGCTGCGCCGCATCGAAGAACACACCGGACGCTCGACCAGCGCCCCGCTCGACCTTGCCGAATTGTGCTTGGCGTTCGAGATCGACGCGCAGCTGCGTTGAATATAAATACGCTTCGGTTCTTCACAATTTCCAATGAGTCGCCAATGAGGTAATGACATTCGCCGTGTGAAAGATACACTCCCCGTGGAGGACAGATCGATATGGCGACTAGAACGATTGTCATCACAGGTGCCAGCGACGGCATTGGCGCTGCAGCGGCGCGCCGATTATGCCGAAGCGGAAACAACGTTGTGGTGGTTGGCCGGTCGCAAAGCAAGACCGCCTCGGTGGCAGCGGAATTGGACGCAGACTATTACGCTGTCGACTTCGCCGACCTGTCCCAGGTGCGAGCATTGGCCGAAAAAGTCCGTTCGCAGTATCCACGCATCGACGTACTGCTCAACAACGCCGGCGGCATGGGCGCCAAGATCCGCCTGACACCCGACGGCTACGAACACACCTATCAGGTCAACTACTTGGCGCCGTTTCTGCTGACCACCCACTTATTGGGTGTGCTCCTCGATTCGCGCGCCACCGTCGTCAACACCACCAGCTCCTCGCACAGGCTGATTTTCAGGGCCACCGTCGATGACCTGGAGAACACAGCCAGTCGCCGGCCCAGCACCGCCTACGGTTTGTCGAAGCTGGCTGTCGTGTTGTTCTCCAGAGAATTACACCGGCGCCATCATGCCGGCGGCCTCTCCGTTGCGGCGGTTCATCCCGGCTTTGTCGCCTCCAACTTCGGACAGGCATCGGGATCGCGGTTCCTTGCTTTTATGCAGCGGTACACCCCGACGGAGCGATTCATCCCGACTTCCGACGAGGCAGCCGGCCATCTGGTCCGGCTGGCGTCAACCACGCCCGGTACGGATTGGAAGCCCGGCGAATACTATTCGAAGCACAAGATCGCCAAAGCCGGCCGCTTGGCCTACGACCCCCGACTTGCCCGCGACTTGTGGGATCGCACTCTGGCCAGGCTCGCCACCTGACACAGCTGCCGATTTACCCCGGAGCAGAAGGGAAACCCGTGCTCGGCGTTCATCACTCCGCGATCTGCACCGCCGATGTCGAACGATCGCTACGATTCTGGCGCGACGGCCTGGGTTTGGCCGAACTGTTCGACCATCACTTCACCGGCGATTGGCCGGAGCTGTTCGGCGCCAAGACCGATCGGCTGCGTTCGATCTTCCTGGGCGATCCGCAGACACCCGACTCGGGGATCGTCGAACTCGTGGAGTTGCCGGGCGCCTTGGATGCCGACGTTGCGGCGCTGTCCACCACGTCTGCATCCGAGGGCCCCCGGCACGGGTTCTTCTTGCTGTCCCTGCAGCGTGACGTCGACCCGACGCTGTCCGCATTGGCGGCCTTGGGCTTCGCCGACGGCGTCCGTCGCATCACCGTGGCGGCCCCGGCCGGAAAGACCGTCCCGATGGCTGTCATCACCGCCCCAGACGGCGTACTGGTCGAGCTGATCGGGCCTGCGCAGTGAGCGTCGCCTTAGTGACCGGTGGCGCATCCGGGATAGGGCGGGAAGTCGCCGAGCGGCTGGGCAAGGCGGGCCACGACGTCGTTGTGTGGGACCTGTCCGGTGCCGATATCGCCTGCGATGTCAGCGATCCCGACGCGGTGTCGGCGGCGATGCAACAAACCGTACGCGAGCACGGCGTGCCCACCCGGGTGGTCACCTGCGCGGGAATCGGTGCGTCGGGCACGCTGCTAAAACAGTCGCCGACCCAGTGGCAGCGGGTGTTGGCGGTAAACCTCACCGGCACCTGGCTGACCATCCGGGCCGCAGCACAAGCCATGGTTGACGCCGGGGCGGGCGGTTCGATGGTTGCGGTGTCCAGCATCAGCGGCACGGTCGCCGATCGGGACATGGGCGCCTACTGCGTGTCGAAGGCGGGGCTCGACATGCTGGTGAAAGTCGCCGCCGTGGAATGGGGCAACCACGGCATCCGGGTCAACGCGGTTGGACCCGGTGTCACCCGAACGCCGATGCTGCCGAATCCGGAAGGACTACCCGGCTGGGTGGAAGCGCTGTCTGAGCGCACGCCGCTGGGCGGACTGGGTGCGGCCACCGACGTGGCCGGTGCCATCGTGGGTGTCCTCGAGCTGCCGTGGGTGACCGGACAGGTCGTGCACGCGGACGGCGGCCTGGCCTTGCACAGCCCCATCGACGCATACGGGCAACTTCAGCGGGTGATAACACGAAAGAAATAGAATCAGTCGATCCCGAAATCGATGATGCCCCTGATGATCTTCCCGTTCCGGAGGTCGTCGTACGCGTCGTTGATGTCGTCGAGTCGATAACGCCTGGTGATCATCTCGTCGAGCTGGAGCTGCCCGGTCTGGTAGAGCCTGGCCAGCCGGAAGATGTCGGCCTTCGGGTTGCACGAGCCGAAGACGGTGCCGGCCAGCGACTTGTTCATCAGGATGAAGTCCTGCAGTTCGATATTGACTGACCGAGTCAATTGCGACGTCATGCCGGTGAGCACACACGTCCCGCCCTTGCGGGTCAGCTTCAGCGCGTCGCGGACGTCGTCGGCTGTGATCAAGGAAGGCGAGACCACGACGGCGTCGGCCATCACCCCGTACGTCAGCTCTCGCACCATGTCCAGCGCCTCGACCGCTGTCGCGGCGCTGTGCGTAGCGCCGAACTGTAACGCCGATTTCTGTTTGAAGTCCACCGGATCGACAGCGATGATCTGGGCGGCGCCGCCGATCCGCGCGCCTTGAATTGCGCCCGTTCCGATTCCACCGACGCCGATCACGACGACGGTATCGCCTGCGCGCATGCCGGAGCGGTTCGCGACCGACCCGTAGCCGGTCGGAATGGCGCACGACAGCAGCGCGCTGGGCGCCAGCGGTAGGTGCGGCTCAATCTTCACGAGTGAATTCGTAGATACCACAGTGTGTTTCGCAAATGCACCCACCTTGGCCAGATGGCCTAGTGGCTTGCCGTCGGTGGTGTGATGGCGGAATGTGCCGTCGGTGGGCATCCCGGGAGTCAGGACGCTGGCCCCCATGTCGCAGATGTACTCCATTCCGCTCGCACACCAGCGACACTGTCCGCACACGGCGACGAACGACATCACGACATGGTCGCCCGGCGCGAAATCGTTTACGCCGTCACCGACTTCACGCACGATGCCCGAACCCTCGTGACCGCCGATCGTCGGGAACATGGTTGGCAGCCCGAGCGAGCGCAGCATCTCGTTGGGTGCTGACATATCTCCGGTCAGAATGTGATCGTCGGAGTGGCACAATCCGGCGGCGGCCATCTCAACCAGGACTTCGCCGGCGCGGGGCGGGTCCAGCTCGAATCCCTCGACAGACCACGGCCCGCCGACGTCGTGCAGGATCGCCCCGCGGCTCCTCATAAGGCTCCTTATGCGACCGGCGTGAACGTGACCGGAAGCTTGTTGGGCGACCGGAAAGTGTGCCCGACGATCTTGGACTCCTCGCCGGTGCCGTCGTCGGGAACAAAAGTCAGATTCGTGACCCGGTCGAACAGGCTGTCCAACATGACGCGTGTTTCCAGCCGTGCCAGGTGCATACCGAGGCACATGTGGATGCCGCCCGCGAACGCGATGTGGGCTTGGCGTGGCCGGCGAATGTCGAACGTATTGGCCTCGGTCCACCGGCTTTCGTCGCGGTTGGCCGAACCCATGACCATGTCGATCTGCGCGTCGGCCGGGATTGTCTTGCCACCTATTTCGACTTCTGCGGTGGTGGTCCGCATGACCATGGTCAGTGGGGTTTCGAACCGCAGGCCCTCTTCGATCGCTGCCGGGATCAGCGATCGGTCCCGGTAGACCATCGCCAGTTGCTCGGGGTGCGTCAGCAGCAGGTACAGCAGGTTGCCCGATGAGCGATAGGTGGTCTCCAGACCGGCGGGCAGCAACAGGCGCAGGAACGCGATGATGGCCTCGTCGGTGAGTTTCTCGCCATCGATCTCCGCGGACACCAGGTCGCCGATGATGTCATTGGTGAGTTTGCGGCGCCGCTGCTCGACTTGGTTGAGGAAGTAACCGTGCAACTCGGCGGCCGCGTTCAACCCTGCCATGATGTCGGTCGGGATCGAGATGAGGTCGAGCGACAGCCGCCGGAACAGGTCAAGATCCTCTGGGGGAAGTCCGAGCAGGGCGGAGATGATCCGGGTCGGAAACTCGAACGTCACCGCCTTCACCAGATCCGCTTCGCCGTCGCCCTTGATTTCATTGACCAGCTGATCGCAGACCGGCCCGATGACCGAGGGTTCCCAGCGTTCCAGCGCTGTGGCGCGGAAGGCCTTGGCCACCAGGCTGCGGTGGTCGTGGTGTTCTTTGCCACCCATCGCCAGGATGGTGTGCCCCATCACCAACCCGATCGTCTTGTCGTAGGCAGCCGACGTGAAGATCCGGTCATCGCGGAATGCCTGGAAGACGCCGTCGTAACCGAACAAGACCCACTCGTCGTTGGGTCGCAGCTCCTGCGGCATCTGAGAGTGGTCCATCATCGCGCCATGCCAAACCGGATCGCTGCGCCGCATGTATTCGTAGTACGGGTAGGGACTGGTTTCACCGGTGGTGTCGAAGGTGACGGGCTGGCCGACTGGGTCGGTGCTGAGCGTCATCAGCGCTCCTCCTGAGCAACCGATAAGGCCGTTCACGCGGGTTCGGTGGTCTCGAATTGGTCCTGGACCACCCCGACGCCTTCGGCGGGTTTGTAGCGAGCGGAATGTCGCTATCATAGTATAAATAGCAACGAAGCCCAACGGCTTGTGGTGGTCACCGTAACGGGCACAGTATTGATGCGGAGTTGGTTCGGACACTTCCCGGATCGATCAGGCGAGGCGGTGATTCTTAGGTGTCCAAACGCCGATTCGTGTGCTCGCTCGACGAGTTGCCGCCCGGCGGCATGAAGCTGGTGGACGCGGGGAAGTTCGGTGTGGGCGTGTACAACGTGCGCGGCGCTTTGTATGCGATCGTGAATTACTGCTCGCACGAGGGTGCCCCGTTGTGTCTGGGCTTGGTCGGCGGCACCAACGAATCGGCTCCTGACGAGCCCGACCGGCTACGTCGCGTGCGCGACGGGCAGATCGTGCGATGCCCTTGGCATAACTGGGAGTTCGATATCACTACTGGTCAAAATATCGCCGATCCGCGGCGCCGCATCCGCACCTACCAAGTCGATGTCACCGACGGGGAGGTGTATCTGACCGCATGAGTCCCGTTATCGATACCAACGTGCAACCGCACTTTCGCTATAACGCCGAGATCCGGCGCTATCTCCCTGTTGCCCACCAGCTTCGGTCAGTCCCCGACGTCGAGCGGCAGTGGTACCAGGCGCCCGGCGGAGATTACCGCCAAGACCTCTACGGAGAGCACTACCCTGGATCCGATCCCGCGACCGTCAGCCGGCACCTGTTCGACGACGCGCCGGGGGGCATGGGAGTGGCCTTCGCGATCCTGAACCCGCTGACCCGAGGCAACATCGCTGACTACCTGCTCAACAGCAGAATCTGCGCCGCCGTCAACGACTGGCTGCTCGACCGCTGGCTGGAGCCCGACACCACCAACCGATTCCGGGGCACCATCCGCGTCAATCCCGAGGACCCGAAGGGCGCGGTGGCCGAGATCGAGCGCCTCGCCGGTCACCCCAAACTGGTGCAGGTCGGCGTTCCGATGCAATCACGCGAGCCGTACGGCAAACCGATGTTCGAGCCCATCTGGGAAGCCGCAGCTGCCCACCGGCTGCCGGTTGCGGTACACATCAACGGCGGCAACGGTGTCGACTATCCGCCCACGTTCGCCGGGCACGCGCACACCTACCCCGGGTACGCGGCGTTCATGCCGCTGAACTACTTCGTCCACCTGGCCACACTCATCGTTGAAGGCGTCTTCGGCCGGCACCCCGACCTCAGGTTTGTTTTCGCCGACGGTGGATACGACATCCTCACCCCGCTGATGTGGCGGCTGGACACGTTCTGGCTGTCCATGCGCGACCAGACGCCGTGGGTCGACCGTTATCCCAGCGAATACCTGCCCGGCCATGTCCGGTTCTGCTCCTCGGCGTTCGACGGGCCCTTAAAGGGAGGGGAGGCCGGACAAATGCAGCGCTGGATGGACATGACCGGCAAGTCCGACCTGCTGATGTATGGATCGAGCTACCCCCACTGGTCCACGTCGGCTGCCGACGTGATGGTTGCGGGTCTCGATGCTGACCAACGCGACAAGGTGTTGTGGCAAAACGCAAGTGAGCTGTACGGCCTCACAGTGCAGGGGCTCGCAGATCAAAAGGAGGAAGCCTCATGACCACGATCGAACGAGTCGAATCGGCCACCACTCACGGAGACGAAATAGCGGTCACCATCGTCGACACCGACGTGCACCCGTTGCCCGTGTCGTCCGACGTGCTCAAGGCCTACGCGCCCGCCGACTGGGTGGACAAGATCTGGCCGACCGGAAATGCGGTCACCCCGGTGCCGCATTTCTACGACACCCCGGATTCCTACAAGACGATGTCGATGCGTCTGGACTCCGCGCCGCCCAATGGCGGGTTCGCCGGCAGCGACCCGGATTTTGCCGCCAAGCAGTTGCTTCTCGATGCCGGTGTCAGCATCGCGATGCTAGAGCCGATGTGCGACGCGCAGCTGCCGCACGCCGAGCACGTGCTGAAGTCGACGTACAACGATTGGCTCGCCGACATCTGGCTCGACAAGTGCAACGCGCACGGCCGCTGGCGCGGCTCGATCAGCGTCAGCGCCCAGACGCCCGAACAGGCGGCCCGCGAAGTCGAACGGTGGGCGGGGCATCCCTATATGGCCCAGGTGCTGATGACGCCGCAGACCCGTGGAATCCCTTTCGGTAACTCGCATTTCGATCCGCTCTACGAGGCCGCGGCTCGCAACGGCCTCCCGGTGGCCACCCATCTGATGGGCCAGACGCCGTTCGAGTTGATTCCGATTTACCCGGTCGGCAACCCCGCGCACTGGCACGATTTTTTTGCGTCTTGGCCGCTGCTCTACGTCTCGCACCTGATGAGCCTGGTGTTTGACGGCGCGTTCGATCGGCACCCCGACCTCCGAGTGGTGTTCGTCGAGGGTGGCTTCACGTGGGCGATGCCGGTGATGTCGCGGATGGACCGGATCTGGGAGGCCCGCCGCGGCGACTTGCCGCAGGTGCGTCGCCGTCCGTCGGAATATGTGCGCGAACATGTCCGGTTCACCACTCAGCCACTCGAAGACGCCGACACCGTCCAGTTCCGCGAGTATCTGGAAATGATGGACCTGGGCGACAATCTCATGTTCTCGACGGACTACCCGCACTGGAGCTACGACGCGCCGACGTATGCGATCAACCGTTTCCCGCCCGATCAGCGGGAGCGGATCATGCGTGGTAACGCGACAGCTCTGTATGGGCTGCCGGCGACCGTCAAGGCACTTCCCGGAGAAAAGCCGAGCCCCGCGCCCCCCGACAAGTCTTGAGAAGTGAGGAAGCTGATCAAATTACCGGCCTGGCCGCCAGGCTAAGACCTCTGATCAGCGAATATGACCAGAAATGGTCGGCGTTGGATATCGCCGGCGTGGCCGAACTGTGGGAACGCGGAAGGGAACGCGACAGCCCACAGCCGATGTACATCGGCGACGAGTATGCGATGCCGCTGATCGGCGCCGACGAACTCGATCGGCACTGGGCCCGGGTAGCCGGCCGCCTCAAGCATGCGTCGGTTTCGTCGCAACTGTGGTCCGCCGATGCGCTCGTCGGTGGCCTGGCTCGTTGCATCCTGCTGAGCCGATGGAGATTCACCGGGCAGGAGGCCGACACCGCGCATACCGGCGCCAGCTGGATCACCTGGCTGCTGATGGCTCGTGGCGAGAAGTACCGGATCTTTCACCAGATAGAGTCGCAGGTCTACCTTGAAGATGGTTTGAAGGGGCTCTTCGATGACACGCTGCCGAGCCCGCCAGCTGTGCCCGAAAGATAAAGAGGGTATGACGCAAACGAATCTCACACGGCCGCAAGGCCTTAGCCGCATCGACTTAGCGCTGCGCGACGCTGCCGCCGGGCTGGGCGTCGCCGAATTCCGCGCCGAGTCGCTGGCCGCCGAGCGGGCGCACGCCAACAGTTCGGCCGCTGCGCGTGCCGCTGCAGTCGACACCGGCGGCGTCACAGTCCAATCGCGATCCATCGCAGGTCCGGACGGCCGGCAGCTGGGCCTTCGGATCTATCGAGGCCAAACCCAATCCCCAGCGCCAGTGGCGGTGTACGCTCACGGCGGTGGGTTTGTAACCGGGAACCTGGACACCGATCACCCGGAGTGCGTAGAGCTGGCCCGTGCAGCCCGCTGTCTGGTGGTCTCGGTCGACTACCGGCTCGCGCCCGAAAATCCGTGTCCGGCGGCGTTGGACGATGTCGAAGCGGGCTTGCGTTATGTGATCGAGAACTGCGCTGACCTGGAC
>JBEKNM010000141.1:0-9193 GCA_049522835.1 Mycobacterium sp. | reverse complement strand
GGACGCAGTATTCCCGCCGACGCGCGCGTCCAGATCGACGTTGGCGTGGTGCTCTCTCGATCTTTTTCGCGCCGCCGTTGATCTCGGCGCAAGGACCGCCCGGTAAAAATGAGCCATGACCGAATTGTGGGTGGAACGCACCGGATCGCGCCGCTACACGGGGTACAGCTCGCGAGGCGCGCAGGTACTCGTCGGCTCCGAGGACGTCGACGGCGTGTTCACCCCCGGCGAGCTCCTCAAGATCGCACTCGCGGCGTGCAGCGGAATGTCCAGCGACCAGCCGCTGGCCCGGCGGCTCGGCGACGACTACAAAGCGGTGGTCAAGGTGTCCGGCGACGCCGACCGCGATCAGGAACGCTATCCGTTGCTCGAGGACACCCTCGAGCTTGACTTGTCGGGATTGTCTGACGAGGAGAAGGAACGCCTGCTTGTGGTGGTCAATCGGGCCGTCGACCTGGTATGCACCGTCGGGCGCACGCTCAAATCCGGTACCACCGTCAACTTCGAGGTCGCCAGTGTCGGATCCTGAAACGTCGGGTCCTGATGTCCGGCTCACCGCCTGGGTGCACGGCAGGGTCCAGGGGGTCGGTTTCCGCTGGTGGACTCGCAGCCGGGCGCTGGAGCTGGGCCTCACCGGTTATGCGGCCAACCAGGCCGACGGCCGCGTGCTGGTGGCCGCGCAGGGGCCGCGCGAGGCCGGCGAGAAATTGCTGCAGCTGCTGGAAGGCGGCGGTACGCCGGGCCGCGTCGACAAGGTCGTCGTCGACTGGTCGCAGCCGCTCGAGCAGTTCCGCGGATTCAACGAACGTTAACGCCGGGCGACCCGGAGATTACGAGCACGCCGGGGCGGCGCGGGGGAGATCCGACGATTCGGATCTGTCCGCCGGTAGTCTGCAGGTCGTGTACCTCAAGAGTCTGACGCTGAAGGGCTTCAAGTCCTTCGCATCGCCGACGACTCTGCGTTTCGAGCCGGGTATTACCGCCGTCGTCGGGCCCAATGGCTCCGGCAAATCCAACGTGGTCGATGCCCTGGCGTGGGTGATGGGGGAGCAGGGAGCAAAGACGCTGCGCGGAGGCAAGATGGAAGACGTCATCTTCGCCGGCACCTCGTCGCGCGCTCCGCTGGGCCGCGCCGAAGTCACCGTCACCATCGACAACTCCGACAACGCGCTGCCGATCGAGTACTCGGAGGTGTCGATCACCCGCAGGATGTTCCGTGACGGTGCCAGTGAGTACGAAATCAACGGCAGCAGCAGCCGTTTGATGGATGTCCAGGAGCTGCTGAGCGACTCCGGCATCGGGCGTGAGATGCACGTGATCGTCGGGCAGGGCAAGCTCGACGAGATCCTGCAGTCCCGGCCTGAAGATCGCCGCGCGTTCATCGAGGAAGCCGCGGGCGTGCTCAAGCACCGCAAACGTAAAGAGAAGGCGCTGCGAAAGCTCGATTCCATGTCGGCGAACCTGGCCCGGCTCGCTGACCTGACCACCGAACTGCGACGGCAGCTCAAACCGCTGGGCCGCCAAGCCGAGGTGGCCCGTCGCGCCCAGACCATCCAGGCTGATCTGCGCGACGCCCGCTTGCGGCTGGCCGCCGACGACCTGGTGAGCCGGCAGGTGGAGCGGGACGCCATCTTCGAAGCCGAGGCCACCATGCGCCGCGAGCATGACGAGGCCGCCTCCCGGTTGGCGGTGGCATCCGAGGAGCTCAGCGGGCACGAGGCCGCGCTGGCTGAGCTCTCCGTTCGGGCGGAGTCGGTCCAGCACACCTGGTTCGGGCTGTCCGCGCTGGCCGAACGGGTGGGCGCCACGGTGCGCATCGCCAGCGAACGCGCTCACCATCTCGATGTCGAGCCGCTGACGACAAGCGACACCGACCCCAGAAAACCCGAGGAGCTGGAAGCCGAGGCCCAACAGGTGGCGGCCGCCGAGCAGCAGCTGTTCGCAGCGCTGGCCGCGGCCCGCACCCGGCTGGAGGCCGCCCGCACCGAATTGGCCGACCGCGAGCGCCAGGTCGCCGAGGCCGATCGGGCTCATCTGGCGGCGGTCCGTGCGGAGGCGGACCGGCGTGAGGGTCTGGCACGGCTGGCCGGTCGGGTGGAGACCATGCGGGCGCGCGTCGAATCGATCGATGAGAGCGTTGCCCGGTTGTCCGAGCGTATTGAACAGGCTGTTACCCGCGCCCAGCAGACCAGGGCGGAGTTCGACACCGTGCAGGGCCGGGTCGGTGAACTGGATCAGGGCGAGGTCGGCCTTGATGAGCACCACGACCGGACCGTGGCCGCGTTGCGGCTGGCCGACGAACGCGTTAAGGAACTGCAGTCCGCCGAGCGAAGCGCCGAACGTCAGGTGGCTTCGTTGCGGGCCCGCATCGATGCGCTGTCAGTGGGGCTCGAGCGCAAGGACGGGGCGGCGTGGCTTACGCGGAATCACCGCGGCACAGGGCTTTTGGGGCCGATCGCCAAGTTGGTCAAAGTCCGGTCGGGCTATGAGGCGGCGCTGGCGGCAGTGCTGGGGCCGGCTGCCGACGCGCTGGCCGTGGAAAGCTTCGGCGCTGCCCGTTCCGCAGTTGCCGCGCTCAAAGAAGCCGACGGGGGCCGCGCAGCCCTCGTCCTGGGCGACTGGCCTGCCTCGCAAGACCGCGAATCCGCGCCGGCTGTCGGGCTGCCAGGCGGCGCACTGTGGGCGCTCGACGTGGTCGAGGCGCCGGCGCGGCTGCGCGCTGCGATGGTCGCCATGCTTTCGGGCGTCGCAGTGGTCAATGACCTGGCCGAGGCGCTGGATCTGGTGGCGGTCCGACCGCAGTTGCGCGCGGTCACCACCGACGGTGATCTGGTGGGTGCCGGCTGGGTCAGCGGTGGTTCTGACCGCAAGCTGTCCACGCTGGAGGTCGCCTCCGAGATCGACAAGGCCGGCGGCGAGCTGGCCGCCGCCGAGGCTCACGGGGCTCGGCTGAGCGCGGCGCTGTCCGGCGCACTGACTGAGCAGGCTGCCCGTCAGGACTCTGCCGAGCAGGCGTTGGCCGCGCTCAACGAATCCGACACCGCGATCTCGGCGATGTACGAGCAGCTGGGCCGACTCGGGCAGGACGCCCGCACGGCCGAAGAAGAGTGGACCAGGTTGCTGCGGCAGCGTGAGGAATTAGAGGCCGGGCGCGCTCAGACAGTCCAAGAGGTCACCGAACTCGAGACCCGGTTGCGCAACGCTCAAGAAACCCAGCATGTACAGGCGGCAGACCCCGGTCCTGCAACGGCCCGGCAGCAGATCGCGGCTGTCGCCGAAAGCGCCCGAGGCGTCGAAGTTGAAGCCCGGCTGGCGGTGCGGACCGCCGAGGAACGCGCCAACGCGGTGCGCGGGCGGGCGGATTCATTGCGTCGAGCGGCCGCGGCCGAGCGCGAAGCGCGGGTGCGGGCCGAGCAAGCGCGCGCCGCACGACTGCGCGCGGCGGCGGTGGCCGCGGCGGTGGCCGCCTCCGGGCGACTATTGGCGCAGCGGCTGAACCAGGTGGTTGAGGCGGCGTCACATATCCGCGACGCATTGGTCGCCGAACGCCGGGAACGATCGGTGGCGATGGCGGCGGTGCGCGACGAGGTGAACACGCTCAACGCCAGGCTGGCCAGACTCACCGATTCGTTGCACCGCGACGAGGTGGCCAACGCCCAGGCGGCGCTACGGATCGAGCAGCTCGAGCAGATGGTGCTGGAGCAGTTCGGAATGGCGCCGGGCGATTTGATCTCCGAGTACGGTCCGCAGGTTGCGCTGCCGCCGACCGAGCTGGAGCTGGCTGAGTTCGAGCAGGCCCGGGAGCGCGGCGAGCAGGTGACCGCGCCCGCCCCGATGCCCTACGACCGGCCTACCGAGGAGCGCCGGGCCAAACGCGCCGAGCGTGAGCTGGCCGAGCTGGGCAGGGTCAATCCGTTGGCGTTGGAGGAGTTCGCTGCGCTGGAGGAACGCTACAACTTCCTGTCTACCCAACTCGAGGACGTCAAAGCTGCCCGCAAGGACCTGCTCGGCGTCGTCGCCGACGTCGACGCCCGCATCCTGCAGGTGTTTGCCGATGCTTTTACGGACGTGGAACGCGAATTCCGCGACGTGTTCACCGCACTGTTCCCCGGCGGAGAGGGTCGGCTGCGGCTGACCGATCCGGACGACATGCTCACCACCGGCATCGAGGTGGAGGCACGTCCGCCGGGCAAAAAGATCACCCGGCTGTCTTTGCTGTCAGGCGGCGAGAAGGCGCTGACCGCGGTGGCGATGCTGGTGGCGATCTTCCGCGCCCGCCCGTCGCCGTTCTACATCATGGACGAGGTGGAGGCTGCACTTGACGACACGAACCTGCGCCGTCTGATCGGCCTGTTCGAGCAGCTGCGTACCCAGTCGCAGATCATCATCATCACGCACCAGAAGCCGACGATGGAGGTTGCTGACGCGCTTTACGGCGTGACCATGCAGGGCGACGGCATCACCGCGGTGATCTCGCAGCGGATGCGCGGCCAACAGGTAGAGCAGCTGGTCACTAATTCCTCCTAGGGCTCCGCGGCCCTGGCCTTTCTATTTAGCAGGCATTTAGGGGTATCTGGGGGTATTTCCGGGGGCACTCAAGTGGGTTGTTCAGGGGCAGGTCCGATCCGCGTCGCGCCCCTGGAAGGATGGCCGCTGGAAGGATGTGAATGTGACGCAAGGTCTTTGGATTGCCATCGCAGTCGTCGCCACCCTGATTGTCATTGCCGCGCTGGTCCTGGGCCTAGCGCGCTACCGTCGGCGGCGGATCACTCTCTCACCTCATCGCGAACCCGGCGAACTCGACCGCTCCGGCGGCTACACCGCGTCGTCCGGCATCACCTTCAGCCAGTCAGCACCGACTGTCGCGCCGGCCGAGCGGATCGACACCAGCGGGCTGCCCGGTGTGGGCGACGACGCAACCGTTCCTCGCGATGCGCCGAGGCGCACCATCTCCGATGTACTCCTTCCCGAACCTGAGTCCGAACCTGAGTCCGAACCACCTGAAACCGCCACGCCTGCGCCGGTCGCTCAGGCTGCTGAGATCGAGGCGATCGCCTCACCTGAGGGCCGGCTGGAACGACTGCGCGGGCGCCTCGCCAAATCGCAGAATGCGCTCGGTCGCAGCGTGCTGGGCTTGATCGGCGGCGGCGACCTGGACGAGGACTCCTGGCAGGACGTCGAGGACACCCTGCTGATGGCCGATCTGGGCCCGGTGGTCACTGAGTCGGTGGTCACCCAACTGCGGGCCCGGCTGGCCAGCGGCGATGTGCGCACCGAGGCAGACGCCCGGGCAGTGCTGCGCGAGGTGTTGATCAAGGAGCTGCAGCCCGGCCTGGATCGTTCGATCCGGGCCCTGCCGCACGACGATGCTCCCTCGGTGCTGCTGATCGTCGGTGTCAACGGCACTGGAAAAACCACCACCGTCGGCAAGTTGGCGCGGGTGTTGGTTGCCGACGGACGGCGGGTGGTACTGGGCGCCGCTGACACCTTCCGGGCCGCGGCGGCCGATCAATTGCAGACTTGGGCGGCCCGGGTGGGTGCCGAGGTGGTGGGTGGGGCAGAAGGCGCTGACCCGGCTTCGGTGGCGTTCGACGCGGTCGACAAAGGCATCGCCAGCGGAGCCGACGTCGTAGTCATCGACACTGCCGGACGTTTGCACACCAAAGTCGGGCTGATGGACGAACTCGACAAAGTCAAGCGCGTGGTCAGCCGGCGCGCGGCCGTCGACGAGGTCTTGCTGGTGCTCGATGCCACCATCGGGCAGAACGGGCTGGCGCAGGCCCGGGTGTTCGCCGACGTAGTCGACATCACCGGCGCGGTGCTGACCAAGTTGGACGGAACAGCCAAGGGCGGCATCGTTTTCCGCGTCCAACAAGAACTTGGGGTACCGGTGAAACTGGTCGGACTCGGTGAAGGTCCCGACGATCTGGCGCCCTTCGAACCCGCCGCCTTTGTCGACGCCCTGCTCGGCTAACAGTCCTTACACGCCGAGCGCGACGTTAATCCTGCCGAAACACCGTGGCTCCATTGCTGCAACAACCATTGCGCAATGTTCTGCACAGGCCACAGGCAAACGTCTGACGGCCATTCGTGGCCGACCGGAGGTGATAGCGAGTGAGTTTCCCGATACTGGGGCAGCCCGATACCGGCGATACCGCCTGGATGCTGGCGAGTTCCGCGCTGGTGCTGTTGATGACGCCAGGTCTGGCGTTCTTCTACGGCGGCATGACGCGCACCAGAAGCGTGCTCAACATGATCATGATGAGCATCAGCGCGATGGGCGTGGTGACCGTGCTGTGGGTGCTCTACGGCTACTCGCTTGCGTTCGGTGACGACAAAGGTGGTGTGATCGGCAACCCGACCGATTACTGGGGCCTGAAGGGTCTCATCGGCGGCAATGCCGTGAAAGCGGATCCAACCAAAGGCATTTCGGCAGTGGACATCCCGCTGGCCGGTACCATGCCTGCCACCGTATTCGTGGCCTTCCAGCTGATGTTCGCGATCATTACGGTCGCACTGATCTCGGGCGCCGTGTCCGACCGGTTGAAGTTCAGCGCCTGGCTGGTGTTCTCCGGACTATGGGCGACGTTGGTCTACTTCCCGGTTGCGCACTGGGTCTTCGCGGCTGACGGGTTCGCGTCCGAGCACGGCGGCTGGATCAACAACAAGCTGCATGCGATCGACTTCGCCGGCGGAACCGCGGTGCATATCAACTCCGGTGTGGCCGGCCTGGTGCTGGCGATCGTCCTGGGCAAGCGCAAGGGTTGGCCGACGACGCTGTTCCGTCCGCACAATGTGCCGTTTGTGATGCTCGGTGCCGGATTGCTGTGGTTCGGCTGGTTCGGGTTCAACGCCGGATCGGCGACCAGCTCGAACGGCTCCGCCGGTAGCACCTTCATGACCACGACCATCGCGACGTCGACCGCCATGCTCGCCTGGCTGCTTGTCGAGCGCATCCGCGATGGCAAGCCCACGACGCTGGGGGCGGCGTCGGGCATCGTCGCCGGGCTGGTCGCCATCACGCCGTCCTGCTCGTCGGTGAATGTGCTGGGTGCCCTGGTTATCGGGGCGGTCGGCGGGGCACTGTGCGCGCTGGCGGTCGGACTGAAGTTCAAGCTCGGCTTCGACGACTCGCTCGACGTGGTCGGGGTGCACATGATCGGCGGTTTGACGGGCACCCTGCTGGTGGGTCTGCTTGCCGCCCCGGAGAGCCCGGCCATCAACGGCGTCACGGGCGTGTCCAAGGGATTGTTTTACGGCGGTGGGTGGTCCCAGCTGGAACGGCAGGCCGTTGGGGCGTTCAGTGTGCTGTTCTACTCTGCCGCCGTTACCCTTATATTGGCTTTGATCCTGAAGTACACCATCGGGCTGCGGCTCAGTGCTGAGGACGAAGCCGCGGGCATCGACGAGGCTGAGCACGCTGAGAGCGCGTATGATTTTGCAGTCGTCACGGCTTCGGGACTTCCGCACCGTCCCAGCGTGCAGGGAAGCCCTAACGGCTTGGAGGAGCGAGTGGACGAGAAAGTAGAGGCAGTGCCGAAATGAAGCTCATCACTGCGATCGTGAAGCCGTTCACCCTCGACGATGTCAAGACCGCCCTCGAGGAAGCGGGTGTCCTGGGGATGACCGTCAGCGAAATCCAGGGCTACGGACGGCAGAAGGGTCACACCGAGGTTTACCGCGGTGCTGAATACTCGGTCGATTTCGTGCCGAAGGTCCGGATCGAGGTCGTCGTCGATGATTCCATCGTTGACAAGGTGGTGGACGCGATCGTCCGGTCGGCGCGTACCGGCAAGATCGGTGACGGCAAAGTTTGGGTCAGCCCCGTGGAAACCATTGTGCGAGTGCGCACTGGTGAACGCGGAACCGACGCTCTGTGACCGTAGCCGCACATTGCTGATCCAGCCCGGACGGGCCAGGAGGGTATGAACCACTATCCGCCCGACCCGTCCGGGATTTCTGGATCGGCTGGACCGCAGCTCACGAAACCGGGAAGCGCCTGCGCGGCAACCGATTTGGCTGCCTCGCGGCGCGAACTACTAGCAGCTGGTCTGGACCTGGATGCAGCCCAGTTGCGGCAAGCGTGGCTGGATCTACACGAGTCCTGGTTGACCGCCACGGCAACCGAGATCGGTATCACCGACAACAGTGGCTTCGCGATCGTCGGAGTCGGCGGGCTGGGACGTCGTGAACTGCTGCCGTACTCGGACCTTGATCTGGTGTTGCTGCACGATGGCAAGCCGACCGATGTGCTGGGGCAGGTCGCCGATCGGCTGTGGTATCCGCTGTGGGACGCCAACATTCGGCTCGACCATAGCGTGCGAACGGTCAGCGAGGCAGTGGACATCGCCAATTCCGACATGACGGCCGCCCTGGGTTTATTGGATGCGCGCCACATCGCCGGAGACGAGCGGCTGTCGACCGAACTCATCGCCGGGATGCGACGGCAGTGGCGCAGTGGGATTCGTTCCCGGATGGACGAACTTGCGGAAATGACACATGCTCGCTGGCTGCGTTGTGGCCGGATCTCGCAACGGGCCGAGCCCGACCTGAAATCGGGTCGCGGCGGCCTCCGCGACGTCCAACTATTGGGCGCGTTGGGGGTCGCCCAGCTCATCGACCGCCGCGGTATGGCCCGACCGGAAACGCCGGGGGGTTCACTGGATGCTGCCTATCTGACGCTGCTCGATGTGCGCACTGAACTGCACCGGGTGTCTGGCCGCGGGCGTGAGCAGCTGCTGGCACAGTTCGGCGACGAGGTCAGTGCCGCGTTGGGCGTCGGTGACCGATTCGCCTTGGCACGCATGCTGTCAGACGCCGGCCGAACCATTGCATACCACGCCGAAACCGGGCTGAGGACTGCGCAAAACGCATTGCCCCGACGCGGCATCTCGGCTTTGGTGCGCCGCCCGAAGCGGCGACCGCTGGACGAGGGCGTGGTCGAGTATGACGGCGAGATCGTGCTTGCCCGCGAGGCCCACCCCCAAACCGATCCGGGCCTGGTGCTGCGAGTGGCTGCCGCGTCGGCAGACACCGGCTTGCCCATCGGCGCCGCCACGCTGAGTCGGCTGGCCGACAACGTCCCGGACTTGCCAACTCCTTGGCCGCGGGAGGCATTAGACGACCTACTGGTCGTGCTCTTGGCCGGCCCTACAGCAGTGAACACGATCGAGGCACTTGATCGCACCGGGCT
>JBEKNM010000140.1:0-9235 GCA_049522835.1 Mycobacterium sp. | reverse complement strand
AAGCCAGCACAAACTGGTCATGAAACGCCGCTGCCCGCGCGCTGAGCTGCTGATAACCCTGCGCATGCTGGGAAAACAACGCGGCGACCTGCGTCGAGACCTCATCGGCGGCCGCAGCCAGCACGCCGGTTGTCGGGGCGGCCGCTGCCGCGTTGGCCATGCTCAGCGTCGACCCAATACCGGCCACGTCGGAGGCCGTTTCAACCAGCGCCTCCGGCACCGCGAGCAACAAAGACATTCCACACTCCCCCTTTGGCCCATTGCGTCACTAAGAGCGCGCTATCGGCCAGTCGTTGTTGAGTGATAGCTAGGAACGGATGGTATCCCACACTGACTAGCGGAAATGCGCAGCGAAACGGTTGGCCGACGACGCGCCGGGTGGTCCCGACGCCGGGACGGTCGGCGGCGGGTCGGACGGGGCGTGCCGCTACTGTTGCGCATATGGCACCCGCCATCGTTGCCAAGGTTATTCCAGATGTTGGGACGCGCGGATGAAATTCGATCGTGGGGAAGTTACACCAACGTGCCGCTGACTCCGGGCCAGGAGCCCACTGCTCTGCCCAGCCCCGTCGTTTCACCCAAAACCGGCGCGTCGGCGCTGCGGCGGGTACTGCGGCGAGCCAGAGACGGCGTCGCGCTCAACCTCGATGAGGCGGCCATCGCGATGACTGCGCGCGGCGACGACCTGGCGGATCTTTGCGCGAGCGCGGCGCGGGTGCGCGACGCGGGTCTGGAGTCGGCCGGACGACGCGGTGCAGGCGGCCGGTTGCCGATCACCTATTCGCGCAAGGTCTTCATCCCGGTAACTCATCTGTGCCGCGATAACTGTCACTACTGCACCTTCGTCACCGTGCCGGGCAAGCTGCGTGCCCAAGGGGCGGGGATGTATATGGAACCCGACGAAATCCTCGACGTCGCGCGCCGCGGAGCCGAACTCGGTTGCAAGGAAGCATTATTCACCCTCGGCGACCGGCCCGAGGACCGCTGGCCCGAAGCGCGAGAGTGGCTCGGTGAGCGAGGCTACGACTCCACGCTTTCCTACCTGCGCGCGATGGCGATCCGGGTGCTGGAGGAAACCGGGCTGCTACCGCACTTGAACCCCGGCGTCATGAGCTGGTCGGAGATGTCGCGGCTCAAGCCGGTCGCGCCGTCGATGGGCATGATGCTGGAGACCACGTCGCGGCGGCTTTTCGAGACGAAGGGGCTTGCACACTTCGGTAGCCCGGACAAAGACCCGGCCGTTCGGCTGCGCACTTTGACCGACGCGGGCCGGTTGTCCATTCCGTTCACTACCGGTCTGTTGGTCGGCATCGGCGAGACGCTGTCCGAACGATCCGATACCTTGCACGCGATTCGCAAGTCGCACAAAGAGTTCGGCCATGTCCAAGAAGTAATTGTGCAGAATTTCCGGGCCAAGGAACACACTCCGATGGCCGCTGTGCCCGATGCCGGAATCGAGGATTACCTGGCCACGGTGGCGGTAGCTCGTCTGGTTCTGGGCGCAGGCATGCGTATTCAGGCACCGCCGAACCTGGTGTCACGCGACGAGTGCCTGGCGCTGATCGCCGCCGGGGTTGACGACTGGGGCGGTGTTTCGCCGCTGACGCCCGACCATGTCAACCCGGAACGGCCCTGGCCCGCCTTGGATGAACTGGCCGCCGTTACTGCGGAGGCGGGTTACGACCTGGTGCAGCGGTTGACCGCCCAGCCCAAATACGTGCTGGCGGGGGCCGCATGGATCGACCCGCGGGTGCGCGGACATGTTGTGGCGCTGGCCGATCCGGCGACCGGCCTGGCCCGCGACGTCAACCCGGTCGGCATGCCCTGGCAGGAGCCCGACGACGTGGAGTCTTCCGGCCGGGTGGATCTCAATGCGGCGATCGACAGCCAGGGCCGCAACACGGAAGCCCGCAGCGACCTCGACAGCGCTTTCGGCGACTGGGAATCGATCCGTGCGCACGTGCACGAGCTCGCCGCTAACGCTCCGGCGCGCATTGACACCGATGTGCTTGCCGCGCTGCGGTCTGCGGAACGCGATCCTGCCAGCTGCAGCGACGATGAGTATCTGGCGTTGGCGACCGCCGACGGTCCTGCGTTGGAAGCGATTGCTGCACTGGCTGATTCGTTGCGCCGCGACGCGGTCGGTGACGACGTGACCTTCGTGGTGAACCGCAACATCAACTTCACCAACGTCTGCTACACCGGGTGCCGGTTCTGCGCGTTCGCCCAGCGCAAGGGTGACGCCGATGCGTATTCATTGTCTACCGAAGAGGTCGCCGACCGTGCCTGGGAAGCGCACGTCGAAGGTGCCACCGAGGTATGCATGCAGGGCGGGATCGACCCGGAGCTGCCGGTCACCGGCTACGCAGACCTGGTGCGTGCCGTCAAGACCCGGGTGCCGTCGATGCACGTGCATGCATTTTCTCCAATGGAGATCGCTAACGGTGTGACCAAGAGTGGGTTGAGCATTCGGGAGTGGCTGATCAGCCTGCGCGAGGCCGGACTGGGCAGCATCCCCGGCACCGCTGCCGAGATTCTCGACGACGAAGTGCGCTGGGTGCTGACCAAGGGCAAATTACCGACATCGATGTGGATCGACATCGTAACCACCGCACATGAAGTGGGCCTGCGCTCGTCGTCGACCATGATGTACGGACACGTTGACAGTCCGCGGCACTGGGTCGCTCACCTCAACGTGCTGCGCGACATCCAGGACCGCACCGGTGGTTTCACCGAGTTCGTCCCGTTGCCGTTCGTGCACCAGAATTCGCCGTTATACCTGGCGGGCGGCGCTCGTCCGGGGCCCACCCATCGCGACAATCGGGCTGTACACGCCCTGGCCCGGATTATGTTGCACGGCCGGGTTTCCCACATTCAGACCAGCTGGGTCAAGCTCGGCGTGCGGCGCACCCAGGTGATGCTCAACGGCGGCGCCAACGACCTGGGCGGCACGTTGATGGAGGAGACCATCTCGCGGATGGCAGGTTCAGAACACGGGTCGTCCAAGACTGCGGCCGAGCTGACCGCAATCGCCGAGGGCATCGGCCGTCCGGCGCGCCAGCGCACCACCACCTACTCTCCGCTGGCGGCCTAGCCGCCCGTTACTGGCGAGCATCAGTGGGTCTACAGACGGCGTGCGGCACGGGTGTTGCTGCTCTGGGGCCGCCGTCCAGCCGACCCGTCGCGGATCTATAGCAGCGCGGGACCGGAAACCTTGGGCAGCGTGCGCCGGCTACTAAGGGGTTACTGAACTATCTGCGCGAGGGGTGGTCGGCTCAGTAGTTGTTACAGACGCCGGCGACCGACTGGACTACGCCGAAGTAGGGCGCAGCCTGCGGCATGGCCTGGATCTGCTGGGCCATCGCTACGCGCTGAGGCGGCGGCGAGGCGAGGAATTGGCGCAAATAGGACTGCGCGATCGGCGATGCGTTCAGTTGCGCGGCAGCTCCGGGCGATTGCGCGTTGAGTGCCGCCATGACCTGCCCGTAGCTGCAAGTTGTGTTGATGATCGGACCCAGATCGGGCTCAGCGGACGCGACCCCTGCCGCAGCGGTCAATGCCAATGCCGCCCCGCCAACCGCGGCAGCCAGTCTGGTTAACGACAGCTTCATTTGTGGAACCTTCCCCAACTAATGCACCGCCAACCGACGGCGACGACATCTGCCCAACGGTTGTCGTCTCTGGTTTAGGCTACCAGGCACCGCGGGCGTTCTTCTATCGCAACGTTTTATCGGAGACCGCGTTCCGGATGTAACAATCCGCAGTTCAGTAGCTTAGTGACGTTGATCACACTGGGCGAAACGGTCCGGTGGAACGGCAGTTTGGACCGCTATGTGACCCATCGCGAGCAGCCGCCGCCCTCCCCGTCCGGGCCAACGCGCTGATGCGCGGTGGCACGACACCGGCTGCGTGTCATGCCCACCCGCGGAGCACAAATTGCACCCTTCGGCGGTGTGCAACTGGTCGCATAGCGCCAGGCAATCCAGCTGAGGAGCCAAGTGGTTGACGTGTATGTGAAACGTCTAGTATCAGTAACTGAAACGCTTTGCCATCAGAAGGCGGGGAGCCTGCGGCGGGGCGAACAGCAGCCCACCTGACCAGAACGTGGAGGAAACGTTGAGGAGACGCCGTGACGTACACGATCGCTGAACCCTGCGTCGACATCAAAGATAAGGCGTGCATTGAAGAATGCCCGGTCGACTGCATCTACGAGGGCGCTCGGATGCTGTACATCCACCCCGACGAATGCGTCGACTGTGGGGCCTGTGAACCGGTCTGCCCGGTCGAAGCGATCTACTACGAAGACGATGTGCCCGAACAGTGGGGCCAGTACACGCAGATTAACGCCGACTTTTTCGAAGAGCTGGGATCGCCGGGTGGTGCAGCCAAGGTCGGGCTGACCGAGAATGACCCGCAAGTGGTCAAGGACCTGCCGCCACAGGGTGAAGGCGACTGAGCGGCTCGGCGCTGCCTGAGCCCGGGATGGGCCGGCCTGTCGTATCGGCGTCCCTGCCGGAGTTCCCCTGGGACACCCTGGCTGACGCGAAAGCGTTGGCCGCGGCGCACCCGGACGGAATCGTCGACCTGTCCGTCGGCACCCCGGTCGACCCCGTCGCGCCGGTGATCCGGGAGGCCCTGGCGGCCGCCAGCTCCGCTCCGGGGTACCCCGCCACGGCCGGCACCGCCAGGTTGCGCGAGTCTGCGGTGGCCGCTCTGAACCGCCGCTACGGCATCATCGGGTTGACCGAAACCGCCGTCTTGCCGGTGATCGGCACCAAGGAACTCATCGCTTGGTTGCCGACCCTGCTCGGGCTGGGCCCGGCGGACGCGATCGTGGTGCCGGAACTGGCATATCCGACCTATGACGTCGGCGCCCGGCTGGCCGGGGCGCGGGTGCTGCGGGCGGACTCACTGACTCAGCTGGGCCCGCAATCCCCATCGCTGGTCTACCTGAACTCCCCGAGCAACCCGACCGGGCGTGTGCTGGGCGTCGCCCACCTGCGCAAGGTGGTCAGGTGGGCGCGCGAGCGTGGTCGCGACAACGGCGTTGTAGTGGCTTCCGACGAGTGTTACCTGGGGTTGGGCTGGGACGCCGAGCCCCTGTCGGTGCTGCATCCCTCGGTCTGCGACGGCGACCACACCGGCCTGCTGGCCATCCACTCGTTGTCGAAGAGCTCGTCGCTGGCCGGGTATCGAGCCGGCTTCGTCGCAGGAGACCCGGGCCTGGTCGCCGAGCTGCTGGCGGTGCGCAAACACGCCGGGATGATGGTGCCGACGCCGGTACAAGCTGCCATGGTGGCCGCCCTGAATGACGATTCACACGAACAGCAGCAACGGGAGCGGTACGCGCGGCGGCGGGCCGCTCTTGCACCGGCAGTGCGCGCAGCGGGTTTCGCGATCGACTATTCCGACGCCGGCCTCTATCTGTGGGCTACTCGCGGCGAGCCATGCCAGGACAGTGTCATGTGGTTGGCCGCCCGGGGCATCCTGGTGGCGCCCGGTGATTTCTATGGCCCGGGCGGGGCGCAGCATGTGCGGGTGGCGCTGACCGGCACCGACGAACGCATCGTCGCCGCGGTGGATCGGCTCGCGGCAGAGGCGCCAAATGCTTCCTAAGCGCTTCACTCTCGGGTAAGGAGTGTGGTCGTGACAACTACGGCTGCTACGGCTGGCAAACTGCGCATCCCGCTGTCGATCGCGGACATAACCAAGCGCGTCTTTCTGGGAAAGCCGCTCATCACCGAGGACCTGAGTTCGGAGAAGCTCTCGAACCCCGTTGCGCTTGGCGCACTTTCGCCGGACGCGATCTCGTCTACCGCCTACGGCACCGAGCAGATCCTGATCGAACTGCTGCCGGCTGCGGGGCTGGCGGCTTTTGCGCTGTTACTTCCCATCACCGGCGTCATCTTGGTGATTCTGGTGTTGGTGACCGCGTCGTATCGGCAGGTCGTCATGGCCTACACCCGGGCGGGTGGGTCGTACATCGTCGCCCGGGAGAACTTCGGGCCCCGGGTCGCGCAGATCGCCGCGGCGGCCCTGCTGATCGACTACGTGGTGACCGTGGCGGTGCAGGCGGCGGCGGGCACGGTTGCGGTGGTGTCAGCGCTACCCGCATTGGGTCCCTACAGCTTGGCAATCACGGTCGGCGTGGTGGTTCTCATCTGTTACGCGAACCTGCGCGGATTACGGGAAGCGGGCCGGCCATTCGCGGTGCCAACCTACTTCTTCATCACCATGATCATCCTGACGATCGTCACCGGTGTCGTCCGCGCAATATTCGGGGATCTACCGGTATACGATTCCGCGCACATGGCCGGGACGGTGGACGTCCACCAGGGCAACGGCTTGGTGATGGGCGCGACGGTCCTGGTGTTGCTCCGTGCGTTCGCTAACGGCGGTTCGTCGCTGACGGGAGTCGAGGCGATCTCCAATACCGTCACCGTCTTCCGGAAGCCGCAGGGCCTCAACGCGCGTCGGGTGCTCACCGCAATGGCCTGCATTCTCGGATTCTTGCTGGCTGGTGTCGCCTACCTGGCCCACGTCACCCACGCCACCCCGTATGTCGCCGGCTATCCGTCGGTGTTATCCGAGATCGGCCGGGCGGTCTTCGGTCACGGCGTTGTCGGCAACGTCTTCTACGTTCTCGTCCAGACGTCCACCGCTGCCATCTTGTTCACCGGTGCGAATACCAGTTTCAACGGATTCCCAGCGCTGGCCAGTTTCGTCGCCGAAGACCGTTTCCTGCCGCGACAGCTGATGAAACGCGGTCACCGCCTGGTGTTTTCCAACGGCATCATCATGCTCACGGCGTTCTCGGTGGCGTTGCTGGTTATCACCGGTGGCTCAGTCAACGCGCTGGTCCCGTTCTATGCGATAGGCGTGTTCACCGGATTCTCGATGGCCGGCTACGGGATGACCAAGCATCATCTGACTCACCGGGAACCCGGCTGGCGAGGCCGGCTGGCGATCAACCTGTCCGCGGCGATCCTGTCGACGATCGTGGTCGGCATCTTCGCGGTGGCGAAGTTCACCGAGGGTGCGTGGCTGGTAGTCGTTGTCTTTCCGGTGCTGGTGTTCACTCTGATACGCCTGAATCGGGAATATCGCGCCGAGGCCGCCATTCTCGAGATGTTCCGCACCGACCGCCCCGACTTGGTGAAGTACGCACGCCACCGGGTGTTCGTCTTCGTGAACTCGGTTGACCTCGCGGTGATCGAAGCGCTTCGCTACGGCAAAGGATTGCGGGCCGACGAATTGATCGCGGTGCACTTCATGGTCGACGCGGCCCATGCCGCGCAACTGCGAAAGCGTTGGGATCACTTCGAACTGGACACCCGGCTGCGGGTGGTGGACTGCCCGGACCGGCGGATCATCCGGGCTTCGCAGTTGTTTGTGGCCAAGGCGCGCGACGAGCATGCGGATACCAACGTGACGGTGCTGTTGCCACGTCGAACCTATGCGCCGTTGATCGGGCGACTTTTACACGACCGCACAGCGGACAAGATCGCCCGGGCCGTCAGCGTGATTCCGGACGCCGCGGCGACCATCGTGCCCTACGACGTTCAGTCGCGGATCCAGGAGGCATACCCCGAACGCTTCGAGCAACGGGTCGTGCGCGAACTCGACAAGGTAGAGGCGTGGGTTTCCCAGGGCGAGGACAGTGACGTCGAAGCCTACGAACACCCCGAGCGGTCGTCCTCGGTGGTTACTGTGGCGGCCCTGATCCCGGGACATCGCGCTACCTTCGAAGGACGGGTCAACGAAGTCGAGGACATCACCAAACGCCGACGCACAGTTCGGTCGATCGTCTTGGGCGACAACAGCGGCGAGATCAGCGTCACTTTCCGTCCCGGGCACGGCGGCGCCGACATCCAGCCCGGCCAGCTGCTGCGGATTGCCGGCAAGGCCCGCCAGACCGGAAGCCGGCCCATGTCGATGATCGACCCGGCTTACCACATCATCGAGGACCCTGCGAAGGTTGGCGAGCTCGGGAAACGAGGAGAGGCCGGGGAAGCCGGCAAAGCGTAAGGGCTTTCCCAGCGGAAAAGGGTAGCCGGCGGAAAAGGGCACCCGACGGAAAAGGCACCCCGGAAAGGAAACGTGTGAAGCGACTGGCAGCGGTGTTGGTAGCCGTGTTGGGTCTGGCATACACCGCGAATGGCTACCGGCCGCTATCGAAGCGCGGTTACGGATCGCTGTTTGCGTTCAGTTCCGGCGTATTCGCGTCGGAACTTCCGATGCAGACTCTCTTTGTCCAGCTAACGGCGCTGGCGGCCGTGTCGCGGCGGCTGCCGCCCCGGGTACGCCGATTCAGCTGGCTGGTGTCGGCGTTGTCAGGGCTGGGCCTGGTGGGACTGCGCCACATCGGGCACAAGGCGAACGAACCGCTGACCGCGGCGCTGGACGCCGGCCTGGGACCTGACCGTCGCACCGAGTCGGGTGATCTCTGGAAGCGGCCTGCGCCCGGGGGCGCCACCGCGAAGAAACCCGGCGCGGCACGAATGCTGCGGGTCTACCGCGATTACGCGCACGACGGCGACATCAGCTACGGGGAACACGGCTCCAGAAACCACCTTGATATCTGGCGACGGCCTGACCTCGACCGGGGCGAACGGGCTCCGGTGCTGCTGCAGGTTCCTGGCGGCGCCTGGATGACCGGGAACAAGCGTGGGCAGGCGCATCCGTTGATGAGCCACTTGGCCGAGCTCGGCTGGGTGTGTGTCGCGATCAATTACCGGCTCAGCCCGCGCTCCACCTGGCCCGATCACATCGTCGACGTCAAGCGCGCCATCGCGTGGACCCGAGAGCACATTGCTGACTACGGCGGTGATCCCGACTGGATTGCGATCACCGGAGGCTCGGCCGGCGGGCACCTGTCTTCGCTGGCGGCGCTTACCCCCAACGATCCGCGATTCCAGCCCGGCTTCGAGGAGGCCGACACCCGCGTGCAAGCGGCTGTCCCGTTCTATGGCGTCTACGACTTCACCCGAACCGACGACGCGATGCACCCGCTGATGGCGCCAATGGTGGCGAAGCACGTGTTCAAGGTGAGTCGGACGGACGTGGCTGAGCCTTTCCGAGTCGCCTCGCCGATCACCCACGTCTCTGCGGACGCGCCACCGTTTTTCGTGCTGCACGGCACCAACGACTCGTTGGTCCCGCTCGAACAGGCGCGCAGCTTTACCGCGCGCCTGGGCGAGGTCAGCCGCGAACCCGTCGTCTACGCGGAGTTGCC